>JAFCEJ010000002.1 GCA_017609175.1 Candidatus Pacearchaeota archaeon | reverse complement strand
TCTAATTCTTGTTTTTGAAAATAAGTAACATTGTAGATTATGACTATTATTATTCCAATTGCAAGAAATAGAGAAACTATTATGATTGTATTTTTGATAACTGGTGTTAATTCCCCTCTTTTGTTCATGTGAGAAGAAATAATTTAAAGTTTATAAAGATTAATGAATAAGTTAGGTTATGGAATATAAGCTAATCCAAACAAACAATTTTGAAGAGGCAAGAAAAGAAATTAAAAACACAAAAAATCAAAAAATAATTTTCGCAAGCAATAATGATGAATTAAACAGAAAAATTTTAGAAAAGTTGCCGATAGATATCCTTTTAATTAACCAATCACACAGAAAAGACAGACAAAAACAAAGAGATTCCGGATTCAATCAGGTTATGGCAAAAATCGCAAAAAAAAATAATATCACAATCGGCATAAATCTTGATGAAATAATTGAATCGTCGCCAAAAGAAAGAAAAAAAATCTTAGCGAGGGTCAAACAAAACATAAAACTCTGCAATAAAAATAAATTAAAAATGAAATTCATCGCATTGAATCCAAAAAACAATAGGGATATTTATGACTTAAAATCTCTCGGCTTAGTCCTCGGCATGCCAACATGGATGACCAAGAAATTAAAAAATTAAGAAAACAAACCTTTTTTAATACAACTTCATTATTTCTAAAATGCAAAGCACAGAAAAAATAATAGAATCCTTAAGTCCTCATGAAAGAAAAATCCTGCCATTTCTTAAAGAAAAGAATATAAACGAAATCTGCAAAAAAGCAGGACTAGATAAAGTTTCAACAATAAGAGCATTAGAATATTTGCAAAATAAAAACATTCTAAAAATTTCTTCTGTGAAAAAGAGATTCATAGAAATCGGTGTAAATGGTGCATTATATAAGAAAAAAGGTTTACCAGAAAGACGATTATTAAATTTACTCGATTCAAAAAGAATTGTTGGATTAGAAGAAGGACAAAAAGAATCAGGATTATCAAATGATGAATTTAAGGCAGCAATCGGGGCTCTAAAGAAAAAAGCAATGATTGAATTAAAAAATAAAAAGATAATTCTCAACGCAAATAAAGAAGAAATTTCTAAAAAAATGCTTGAAGAATCATTAATTGAATCTCTTCCTCTTGAATACGATTCTCTCCAACCAGAACAACTTCATGCTGTAAAATCACTTGAAAAAAGAAAAAACATCATCCAAATAAAAGATGAAAAAATAATCTCATTTGAAATTACAGATTTAGGAAAACAAATAATTGAACAAGACATTAAAGATGACAAACTAATAGAACAATTAGATGCAGAAATTTTGAAAAAAGGTTCTTGGAAAACAAAAAAATTCCGAAGATATGATGTAACTTCTCCTGTGCCTGCAATTTGTGGTGGAAAAAGACATTTTGTGAATCAAGCATTAGATTATGCACGAAAAATCTGGACAGAAATGGGATTCAAAGAAATGACTGGAAATATGATACAAAGCTCATTCTGGAATTTCGACGCCTTATTTACAGCACAAGACCACCCAGTTAGAGAAATGCAGGATACTTTTTTCATAGACAAAAAAATGGAACTCCCAGATAAAAAATTAGTAGATACTGTAAAAAAAACCCATGAAAACGGAATTGGAGGAAGCAAAGGATGGAGATATCAATGGAATGAAGAAGAAGCAAAAAAAATTGTTTTAAGAACCCACACAACCTGCCTGTCTGCTGAAACACTTTATGAACTTAGCAAACTTCCAATAGAACAGAGAAAAGGAAAATTCTTCGCATTAGGAAAAAATTTTAGAAATGAAACTGTTGATTGGAGCCATGGATTTGAATTTTACCAAACAGAAGGAATTGTAATAGACCCAAACGCCAATTTCAAGCATTTACTAGGATATTTAAAACAATTCTACAAAAAAATGGGTTTTGAGAAAATAAGATTCGCTCCAGCATATTTTCCTTACACAGAACCAAGCGTTGAAGTCCATGTATGGCATCCAGAAAAAAAAGTCTGGTTAGAGTTGGGTGGCGCAGGAATTTTCCGTCCTGAGATAACAATTCCCCTTCTCGGAAAACAAATTCCTGTTTTAGCATGGGGACAGGGTTTTGATAGAATAATAATGGACTATTATCAAATCAAAGACCTCCGTGAAATGTATAGAAATGATATTAATCAATTAAGAAAAATTAAATTTTGGATAAAATGATGAGGAGAGAAACTGTTTTAATTGTGTATCAATATCCAAGAATACTACTGGGGATGAAAAAAGAAAGATTTGGAAAAGGAAAATATAATGGATTTGGAGGAAAAGTGGAAAAAGGCGAAAGTCTAGAAGAAAGTGTTATAAGGGAGGCACAAGAAGAGGCAGGAATTATTATAATCAATCCCGAAAGATTTGGAGAAATCTTATTCCAATTTGAAAATAGTGAACCAGACCATTTAGTTAATTTTTTCAGAGCAACAGAATTTAATGGGACTCCAAGAGAATCAGATGAGATGAGACCAAAATGGTTTCATATAAATAAAATCCCATATAATAAAATGTGGGAAGATGATAAGTATTGGTTGCCCCTACTTTTAGAGAATCAAAAATTTAGAGGCAAATTTTACTTTAATAACGAATTCAAAATAGTAAAATATGAATTAAATAAAGTTAATAAATTAGAATAAAATAAAAATATAAATCACCCTTAAATAAACTTAAAAATGGCTAACATAAAAATCAACAGAAAACAATTTGAGAAAGAAATAGGAAAGTTAAATGAAAAAATGCAGGAAAGAATTTCAATGTTCGGAACCCCCCTAGAGAGTTTTGATAATGAAGAAATAGAATTAGAAATTTTCCCTGACCGCCCAGACCTCTTATCTTATCAAGGATTCAAAAGAGCATTTCTTGCTTTCTTGGGTAAAAAAACAGGATTAAAAAAATATAAAATCAAAAAACCAGAAAAGGATTATAAAGTTATAATTGACAAATCTGTAAATGATATTCGTCCCTATACTGCCTGTGCAATTGTCAAAGGGTTAAAATTTAATGACGAAAAAATAAAAGAATTAATTGAAATTCAAGAAAAACTTCATGCCACAGTAGGAAGAAAAAGAAAAAAGGTTGCAATAGGGATTTATCCGTTAGAAAAAATAAAATTGCCCATAACTTTCAAAGCCCTGGAACCAGATAAAATAAAATTTATTCCATTAGAATCAGACAAAGAAATGTCAGGACTTCAAATTCTTCAGCGACATCCGACAGGAAGAGATTATGCGCATTTACTTGCAGGAAAATCAAAATTTCCAATTTTTATAGATACTAACAAAAATATCCTAAGCATGCCTCCAATAATCAATTCACAATTAACAGGAAAAATAACAGAAAAAACAAAAAATGTTTTTGTAGAATGTTCTGGTTTTGATTTTGAAATTTTGAAAAAATGTCTAAATATAATTATAACAACCTTAGCAGATATGGGTGGAACGGTTTACCAGATGGAACTTAAATACAAGAAAAAAGAAATAACGCCCGACCTAACCCCAGATAAAATGAAAATTTCTCTGGAAAATACTAACAAACTTCTTGGATTAAATTTAAATGAAAAACAACTCAAACAATTATTAGAAAAAATGGGATATAATTATAATAAAGGAGAAGTGGAAATTCCTGCATGGAGAACTGACATTCTTCATGAAGTAGATTTAATAGAAGATGTAGCAATAGCCTATGGTTATGAAAATTTCGAACCTGAAATTCCAAGCATCTCTTCAATCGGACAAGAAGATCCAAAAGAAGCAATTAAAAGAAAAATCTCAAATATTCTTACAGGATTAAATTTCTTGGAAATTTCAAATTACCATTTAACAAAAAAAGACGACCAATTTAAAAAAATGGGAATCAGCGGAAAGCAAGGGAATGAACTAATAGAAGTTAAAGATTCAAAAACAGATTATGATATTTTAAGAAGAGACTTATCACATTATATAATGAAGATTTTATCAGAGAATATAGACGCAGAATACCCCCAACAAATTTTTGAAATAGGAAGAATCTTTGAAGAAGAATATGGTAAAATAAATGAAAAAGAAAAACTAGTGCTTGCAATTTCTCCGGGAAACTTCACACAAGTAAAACAAGTATTAGAATATCTTTCAAGAATGATTGGGATTGAAATGAATTTAGAAGAAACAGAAGAATTCCCCCAACATTTTATAGACGGTAGAGTCGCAGAAATTTTTATAGCGAACAAAAGAATAGGGCATATCGGAGAAATCCATCCAAAAATTCTAAAAAATTGGAAATTAAAAATGCCAGTAGCATTATTTGAAATTGATTTGGAAGAAATTTTCAAAAAATTAGAATAATTATAAAACAAGATTTATTTTTTCATCACTATTATGATAAACCTCTAAGGTTTCCCCATCAAAGTTAATCAAAAAGGTTGCAGGAGAATTCAGATTAAAAAGTTCTTTTCCTTCCAAAAAGAAATATTTGCAGTCATCAACAAAAATATAATCAATTTCCCCGTCGTCTCGGATTTTAATAAAAAACTTTGAGGCATCTGTAGTTATATTAAAGTCAGTTAATTTAACAGGTTTATTTGCTTCATTAACAAAAGCTTTTGCTTCCCAACCATCCCCTTGTAAGGTCAAAATATGTATACTTCCTGTCACCTCAATTTGTGTCTTTGGATAATCTCTCTTATCTGAAGGGTATAATAAAGTTAAAAATCCTTCATTTTTTCCTCTTCGTAAAACAGACAAATATGTATGACTTTCAGTATTCTGATAAGAATCAGAATGAATATCTTTTCCAAGTTTTATTTCATCACCTTCTTTAGGAACAACATAAGATAACAAACCGACTCCATCCTGTATCCACTCCACTTTTCCAGAAGAATATGCCTTAAAAGTTTCTGTCCCATCTAAACCATTACCATGCAATAAGAATTTGTAATTATGATATTTATAAGAATCCAATATATCAAAAATCAAAAAATATTTTTTATCAACAAACAAAATTCCTCTTTCATGAGCAGAATTTGAAGCTTCTCCATAGTCCAAATAATCTGTAGAAAAAAAGTTGTCTTTTGAAATTAAAGCCTCACTAGATAAAGCATTATCAATAAGAATCACATTATGATTTTCAGGTTGACTAACTTTTTCTCTATGACTATAATCAATATATCCGGAATCAATGGCAAGATATTTTCCATAAGCATAAACAATAAAACTTAAGGTATCAACATGCTCATGAGTATTTCCAAAAAATTTCTTATCTAAAGCTTTTCCGTTCTCTGCAAGCATCATCAAATAAATATCTTTTTTATCCCATCCGCTTCTAAAAACAAGCTGTCCTGCACCAGGCAAAACCTGTGTAGGATTCCATGAAGGCTTTTCCTCTTCTATTTCGTCGTCGTAATAAGATAATGCATCTATTTTATAAACAACCGGAGGAGCATTTGAATAATATTTATGCTCAGCATTATTCCAATCCCAATTATAAACAGGTTCATCCAAATATCCTGAAAAAAAGTAAGTAGCGTCGATATTAGAATCATCAAAAGGCGGTCTTGCCCCATTCGGCATTCTTATTTTAATACCCCAATCAAATAAACTTCTAAGCCGATTAACATTTAACCAATCGTGTTCAAATCCTGCATTTTTCATTCCTTTCATAAAAGGCAATAAAACATTGAAAGCATATCTCATATAATAAGGACCTTCTGCCCATCCGCCTTCCATATTATGAACAATTTGTTTATTTATAACTTCTCCAAGAGAATCGTCATCATAGAAATCAACTTCTGTCCCGAATACATCAACAATAACTCCCTTATTAAGTGCTATATCAAAAAGCTCTTTGTTATTTAAGGCAAGCCCTGCAATTCCAACAGCAGAATATCTTCTTATATGCAAATTATTTGTAGTCAAAAAATTATCTGGTTTATCTATAACATCTCCCAATTCAGATTTAGCCAAACTCTTTGCCTGAGCATAAATTTTTCTCCTTATGTCTAAATTACAATTATTTGAAACATCACATTTAGTTCCTCCAAAATTTCTCCATGTCCAAACTCTTCTACAATTATAACTATATCTGCATTCGTCTAAATTTCCAAAATCATAATTTGCACCCCGCAAGATATCATACGCTTCAGAAAACCAAACCAATCCATCAATAGGTTCATGATGATTTATATCATAAGTTCCTTCATCCATAGAAACTAACAAATCTCTTGCAACATCCCCATATCTTTTATCTCCAGTAACTGCATAAACAAAAGCTGTTGCTTTTGCATATTTTGCTCTATCAATTCTTTTCAGTTCAGAAATGTCCACACCCGCTCCAATAACATCGTCAGCATAATTGACAATTTCCTTCCACCAAACAGAATAAGGTTCTCTAGAAATTCTATTTTTTATAACATCGATATCTTTATACAAAACAACAGGATGCTTATAAGAACCTAAATCATTTTCATAAAAATTTTCCTCTGTCCCTGCAATCTTTTGAACATCATACATATTCGCTTGCAAAGACTCAAAAGTATTAATTAAAATCTTTTTAATCCCATGAAAAACCCCTAAAGACGTTTCGTTTTGTAAAGGCATTTCAACACCTGTTTCCTGAGAATCATTAGTTATATTTTCAGAAGCCTCTGTCTCAGTTTTTTCAGAAGAAATTTTTCTCAATTCAACTTCATCAACATAACCTTTTCCAACTGTTCCAGGTTTAAATGCAACAATGACATAAGCGAATAAATCTTTTTCATCATTTGTAGTAAAAGTATAATTCATTTTGTCATAACCTTTTGAATATTTTGAAATCCTTTCAGAACTATCAAGAATATAATGAGAAACTCCTGTCGCTCCTTTTTTACCGACATGAAAAGTCAAAACAAAATTTTCCGGATTTGAACATTCACCACAATAAAGCATTGAATTGAGATTATATTTTGTATTCGGTTCTAATGAGATTATTTCGCTTCTTATACCCACCCAAGAATTTTTTTTATCTTTAACTTCTATTGTGGCTCCTTTGCCAAAAGATGTCCATTCAATTCCATAAACAACGCCAGCATCGTTCCAGGAATTTTTTCTCCATGAATCAGGAATATTTTTTCCAATAGAATCTGATTGGAAATCTCCGTTTTTTAATAAATTGTCAGAATAATATTCTTTAATTTCCTTGGTCTCTTCAGTTGTATCAGAAATTTTACTCGCCTCCTCTTTTGAAGAATTTACAACAATGACACATTCATACTTGTAAAGTCTCATAAGCTCATCGCCTATATAATATCCTTGTTTATCCCATGGCACACATTTCACATTTGACATAGAATATGTATTTGTATAATAACCATCTCCCCTATCTAATTTCTCGTCGGTCCATCCGACTTTTCCAATATTATCAGAATCACATTGAAAATCATTTACACCCAATTCGCAAGATTCTTCAGGAAAACCATCTTCCCCAACAAATTTCCAAAGATATTCAACATTCTCGCTAGTTACTTCTCCTGTAAATTTAATATTCAGAAAAAATAACATCAAGACAATCAAAAGAAACACAGATAAAATTAAAATAAAATGAATAAATCTTTTTCGCCTCTTCATAAAAGCAAAAGTAAAATAAACTATATAAAATTATCTTAGATAAAGAATTAAAGTCCTTCGGTTTTAATTTTTTTATAATTACGCAAAATATCCTTTGCTGTCATTTTTGACGCTATTGTCCCAATTCTTTTTCACAGACCTAATAATTTTAAGCCAGCTTTTTTTGACTTCATTCCATTCTTTAAAACCTTTTTTGATAAATTCCGCCTCTTTCTCCTCAGAATATTCAATATCAATCTCCATCAAATCAACCTCAAGCTTCATCAGTCTTTTATAAATATTTTCTGCAATTTTCTTATCCTCAACGCTCAATGTTTTCAAAACAGAAAATGTGAATATAGATGCATTAACAGGATTCAATAAAGTTTCCAAAAATCTCATATAATTTGAAAATTTGTCAAACATAAATCTCCTTATTTCTTTCAATAAAAGTTCGGTCTCCGTTTCAGCAACTTTTTCAATCTGAAAATCTTTATTAAGATCATCAAAATTAGGCAAACTATATTTTTCCCTAAGTTCTGCGTAATCTTTCTTTACTTGCTCTAAACAAGACTCTTCTTTATCTTTAACCATCTAAAAAACTAATAAAGGAGTTTTATAAAGTTATCTTAAATAACTAAGATAAAATCACAAGCCTCAGCTGAGAATTGAACTCAGGACCTCCGCATTTTTGTGGAGGAAACCAAAGGCATCCTCGCTTACCAATGCGACGCTCTAACCGACTGAGCTACTGAGGCATAAGCGATGTGCTCCCTCCGCCTTCATAAAAAAGGAGGGGTTATCGTAAGGGGAACCTTGGTGCCCCTCGTGAGCTACTGAGGCATAAAATTTAATATAAAAAGAATAATTTAAATTTTATCTTCAAATTGTCCTGTGAACAACCTCCACAAATATTTCCGAATAATCTTTTTTTGATGAGGATAAGTACATTCACCACAATCCCAAATCCTGTCACTAACTTCATGTCCCAGACGCTCAAACCACTTTCCCTTTCCTTGCGGATTCCCAATTTTACATCCGCCTTCAGGCTTGCTTAAATCATATGCAGGGCAATAACAAAAAAAGCAATTTAAATCTTCAATATTATGACACGGCCCAATCCCATTACAAGGACATTCCTCAGGATATTCTTTTCTTCTTTTTTCAAAATCAAATTCTTTTAAAATGATGTCAATTCTTTTCTCTATACATTTTTTTGTAAGTTCATCCATCAAAAAAATTCTTTCTTCTCACTTATAAGAATTATTGTGATATACCTAATATCATTAAAATCTCCAACCAATATTTTCCGATATAAATTGCTAGGCTGTAGCAGAGAAGTTAGCATTCCCTAAGAACCTCATCAAAACGATAGCAAGCCCATATTAATTCTTATTATCATATTGGGTCTTTCTAAAAAGATATGCTCTTTTTATTTACACACGCTCAAATGAGAAAAATCATTAATAAAGTTAAATCTATATCCTTCTTTATGTTTTTCATCAATTTCTAATTCTGTTAATGAGCAATGTTCAATAAATAACTTAAAAATAGAATCATATAGATTCATTCCTAACAAGTTTCCGATAAAAACTTTAAGAAATGCTCCGTGTGAAATAACAAGAATTGTTTCGTTACTCTTACCATATTTTTCTTTTAAATTCTTAAAAAAATCATTTCCCCTTTTTCTTACTTCTTCCAAACTTTCTCCACCTGGTGCTTTTCTTGTTTCAAAAGTTCCAGGCAAATCTTCCCAACTAAAGTCTTTATGGTTTTTTCCAACAAGAGATCCATTATTTTTCTCCCTAATAATTGAAGTATATTCTATGGGAACATCTATCTCTTTTAAAATTTCTTCGGCCGTTATTTTGCATCTTGGAATATCACTTGAAATTATTCTATCTATCTTTTCTGTTTTCAATCTTTTAATTAACGCCCTTATTTGTGCAAATCCTTTTTCATTAATCTCTCCGTGTTCTCTTCCTTGTATGGTTCCCTCTACATTTTGTTTCGTTTGCCCATGTCTCGTAATTAATATCCTTACCATGCCCCTCTAAAAATTTTTTATTATTTAACTACTTTAAAGTTTCATCATTCCCATTGAAATTCATTACCTTTCTGAACCATTTTTTCGGATTGTGTATGTCATAGCCACACCCTTATAACGCAATTTTGGAACCTAAATCGTACTTACATGTACATAACTTTTTCCAACACAAATGCCCCTGCCGGGATTTGAACCCGGGTCGCCACCGTTCTCTATTTAGTCCCTTAAAGAAAATTAGGGGACCGGATAAAAAATGTTGTGCCTGCCCTAAGAGGACTGAAGTTATTGTCTCATCGACTACAACTTCGGCACCCCAGATTCTATTAGAATCTTGGAATATGAGAGGGTGGTATCCTTGGCCTCTAGACTACAGGGGCTTTAAATTAGAAAAATCAAAGAAAAATTCTTTATAAATTTATTCAACTACTCAATTAAATAAACAGTATCATTAGGCCTAACTTTTTCTGGAACTTTTATTCCAACATGGTCTCCTGAATTTGCTTCTTCTACGCCTTTATTTTCTATTTGCATACTTCCAACAGTCGTCTCAAAATCAGTAGTATGTCCCTTTATATGAATTTTGTCTCCAACCTTCAATCTCCCAGAAAGTTTTATAGCAGCCACACCCACATGACTAAAATAGCCAGAAACTTTTCCAATTTCTTTCTCTTCTGCCATATTTCATACAAGATTAACACATATTTAAATCTTGTCATGAATAGCCCTGCCAGGATTCGAACCTGGGTCGCCGGAGCCAGAATCCGACATACTTGACCACTGTACTACAGGGCTATTAAAACAATTAACACCAAAACGTTTTTATATATTTCTTTTGTTTTTTAATTATGGTTGTGGGAATTACTTTTATGGTTATTGCAGTATTGATTATTGGCATTTGGATTCTCGTCGAACTAAAAAGATTAAAACACAAACTTTTTGCAATGTTTCTAATAGGATTTATTCTTTTCCTTTATATCAGCATCACATTCACGTTAAAAGGACAGGACATTGATTTCCAGACAACAGAAGGAATAATAAAAGCAACAAAGATTTATTTCGCTTGGTTGGGCTCTGCTTTTAATAATATAAAAACAATAACAACAAATGCAATAAATATGGACTGGACTGCTAAAAACGCCTCAATAGGGGGATAATATGAGAATAATCTTAGTAATTATGATGTTTTTTGTTATCAGCGCATTATTTATAATCAGCAATAATAATCTAGCAATGTATAAACAACAAAATATTGTAAATTTTGTCGATACATATCTTACATGGCTCAATCAGATTATTTCAAACACTCAAAAAATAACAGGAGAAATTATCAAACTTGAATGGCTCCCTACCGGCCAGAATAATAAGTTTTAAATACTATATCATATTATATATTTCATTGATTAAAAGAGGTAAGAAATTTTAAGATGGCTACTAAAAAGAAGAAAAAGGCAGCTAAAAAAACTAAAAGAAAAGTTAAGGCTGTTAAAAAAACCAAAAAAAGATTAACTCGTGCAAGCGGTAGAAAAATTAATTTGGTTGTGAAGAATTTAGCTCTATTCGTAATTCTAACTGTCGCATCATACCTCATACAAAGTGTCGCAACAAACAAATTCCTCCATAATCTATTTTATCTTTTAGCGATTATCTTAGGATTTATTTCATTAGCATTTTTAATCGTCCTATTAATCCTCTTGGTAATGAAAGGATTAAAGAAATAATTTAAATCACTAATTCTATAAAGATTTATGGAACAGAAGATAAACAAAATTATGGAAATTCTCACAGAACATTTTAATTATAAAAAGCGGACAACATTAAACAGAATGCGAAAATCTAACAAAGATGCTTTTAAAATTCTAATATCTTGTCTTCTCTCGTTACGGACACAAGACAAAAATACAGAAAAGGCTTCAAAAAAATTGTTTGTTGTTGCAGATACTCCAAAAAAAATTCTAGAACTATCAAATAAAAAACTTGAGAAACTAATATATTCGTCAGGACATTATAAAAAGAAAGCTCAAACACTAAAACATGTTTCAAAAGAAATAATAACAAAATTTAATGGAAGAGTTCCGGATACAAAAGAAGAATTATTGTCAATAAAAGGAATAGGTCCAAAAACAGCAAATATAGTTTTAAGTTTTGCATTTAACAAACTTGTCCTTCCAATTGATACCCATTGCCACAGAATCCCAAATCGGCTCGGTTGGGTAAAGACAAAAACACCAGAACAAACCGAAAAAGAATTAGAAAAAATTCTGCCAAAAAAATATTGGAAAGAGTTCAATGGAGTTTTTGTTCTTTTCGGCAAAACTATATGCCAACCAGTCTCTCCCTGGTGCTCAAAATGCCCGATAAATCAATATTGTCCAAAAATTGGTGTTAAAAGAAGCAGATAACTTACATTCAAAACATATTTAAAAGTTATATATAGGAAATCTTTAAAAACCAATTTTTCTAAAATTCATTATGAAAAGAAGCTCTAGACGTTGGAAAAAGAAAAGACAGATGCGTTGGAAATGGCAACGTAAACGTCTTAGAAAAGAAAAACGAAAGAGAAAGCAAAGAAGAGCTAGAGCTAAATAAAAATATTAACATTTCTAAAATATTACCTATAAAAAGTGAATAACTAATCTTTATTATAACAATCTTTAAAAGTAATTCTTAAAATATATTATAATGGTATCAGAAATTTGGACAGAAAAATATCGTCCAACAAAATTTTATGAGCTCATGGGACAAGAAGACATTGTCAAAAGAATCGGCTCATTAACAAATTCTCTTAACATCCCTCATTTATTATTTGCAGGTCCAGCAGGAACAGGAAAATCAACACTTGCATTAATAATTGTAAAAGAACTTTATCAAAAAGATTGGAAAGAAAATTATTTAGAATTAAACGCTTCTGACGAAAGAGGAATTAATATTATCAGAGAAAAGGTAAAAAATTTCGCGCGAACAAAATCATTAGGAAATGTTCCATTCAAAGTTATTTTTTTGGATGAAGCAGATGCTTTAACACCAGAAGCCCAGCAAGCACTAAGAAGAACCATGGAGAATTATTCTGCAACATGTAGATTCATTTTATCCTGTAATTATTCTAGCAAAATTATCGACCCAATTCAATCAAGATGTGCAATTTTCAGATTCAAACTTTTAGAAAAAAAAGATATAGAAAAAGTAATCCAAAAAATTGTTGAACAAGAAAAATTAACAATAACACCCGAAGCATTAGAAATTTTATATGAAGGAAGTGAAGGAGATTGTAGAAGAGCAATTAATTTATTACAGGCAACAGCATCGATAAGTCCAAACATAACAGAAGAATTAGTAATGACAATAATCTCCAACGCAAAACCAAAAGATATCCGTGTAGTACTTGATTATGCTCTCTCAGGCGACTTTCAAAAATCAAAAGAAAAGTTATTAGATATTATGTTAAAAGAATCAATTTCTGGCCAGGATATTATCAAAGCAATTCAAAAAGAAATTTGGAACCTACAAATAGAACCAGAAATAAAAGTCAAACTCACAGAAAAAACCGGTGAAGTTGAATTCAGAATTGTTGAAGGCTCTGACCCATTCATACAATTGCAATCCCTTTTAGCCAGTTTTGTTCTTGCTGGAAGAGGAAAATGAAAGGAGGTACCCAATCACTTTGAGTCAATCTCAAAGGAGGTTGAACATCAAGAAACCTTGGTTCCTTACGAATGCAATGGAGTGAAAAATATAGGCCTGCAAGTTATTTTGAAATAAAAGGACAGGATTTAGCAGTCAGAAAAATAAAAGAGTTCATCAGTGAATTCAATTTAAGTAAAATTACAAAAAAAAGAATTAAAAAAGCTATTATTCTCCACGGACCTCCTGGAACAGGCAAAACAACACTTGCCCATGTCACAGCAAAAGAAACAAATTCAGAAATATTTGAATTAAACGCATCTGATTTAAGAAATCGAGAAAAATTAAGAGAAATATTAAAACCAGCAATCGAACAGCAATCATTAACAAAAAAGAGCAAAATAATTTTAATAGATGAAGTCGATGGAATTTCAGCAACAGACAGGGGAGGATTATTAGAACTTCTTGGACTAATTGAAAAAACACAATATCCTGTTATAATAACAGCAAATGATATTTGGGACAAAAAATTTAATGTACTAAGAAAAAAATCTGAAATAATTCAACTAAAAGAAGTTGAATACAGGATAATAAAAGATATTTTAATAAACATTCTAAAAAAAGAAAATTTATTCATTCCGCATGATATTCTAACAAGCATTTCAATAAAAGCAAAAGGAGATATTCGTGCAGCAATAAATGATTTGCATGCAATAGCCCATTCAGAAAAAAACGAGCTTTCACCAGAATTGTTTGACGAACGAAATAAAGAAATAGATATCTTTAATGCATTAAGGCTAATTTTCAAAAACAAACCAACAAAAGAAACTTTAGAAATTTTTGACTCTGTAAATATGCCATTAGATAAAATAATCTTATGGATAGAGGAAAACATTCCCGCAGAATACCAAGGCGAAGAACTTGCAAAAGCAATAAATGCACTAACTAAAGCAGATTTATTCAAGGGAAGAATCTATAAACAACAATATTGGAGATTTTTAGTTTATGAGAATATCTTTCTTAGTTATGGTATTTCTGCTGCAAAAAAACAACCAAGAACAGGATTCACATCTTACAAAAAACCAACAAGAATTTTGAAAATTTGGATGTATAACCAGAGAAATGCAAAAAAGAAAAGTATCGCTCAAAAATATGCAGAATATGTTCATGTAAGTTATAAACGTGCAATGAGGGAGTTTCCAATAATCAAACAAATAATAAAATCCAACCAAGAAATAGAAAGAGAATTAAAACTTGACAAAGATGAAATTGAATATCTTCATAAACCCATTGAAATAAAAAATTAATTATTTCTAATTTTTATAAAACTTATTCACAGCTAGCACCAGTATCGCTTCCTTCACCATAACCAAAACCAGGACTTGGAGTTGTTGAAGACAATTCTTGTTCACACTCTTTCGGTGCATTATTAAATGCAGAACAAATAGTATCCAAGAAACTCTGAGAATCTCTTCCCGAGTCTACAATCTGCCCATTAATAACCAAAGTTGGACTTCCACCAACACCATAACCTTTGCTCAATTCTGAATCTGCTGCATAATAGCCTTCAGCATTATTTTTAATACAAGAATCTAATTTGTTTTTATCTATTCCTGCTTCAGTTAAACACCTGTCAGAATCCCCATCTTCTAAAAAGCATTCTAAATAAGCATAATATTTTTCAGATTGCTCTTCCCGAATACAAACTTGTCTCGGAGTTTCTTCTTTTTCAGGGTCGTGCATAAAATAATGAACAAAACGTATCTTCGCATCAATTGTATCTCCTAAAGCCTTAATTGTAGGAATAATTCCTTTTTCAGCCTGAGTTCCATAAGGACAATGAGTCATAACAAATAATTCTACTTTTGGTTTATCAGATTTAGGAATATCCTGTGATTGTGGAGACGCTTCAAAATCAATCGGATTTAAATTACCTGCCAACAGATATTTTCCATCTTTTGTCATGTATATTGGAATTATTGAACCCTGATAATCAAAATTAATCTTATATAGTCCGCTTTCTTCCTCCACAGAATCTAATGACAAACCTTCTACCCCCCTAGCTTGATAAAAATTTAACAATTTTTCACCAGCCTCATTCACACCAATAGCACCACCAGTAATAAAACCGCCTGTCATTACACCCAAATTAGAAATTAATAATATCAAAACCAAAGCGCCTAAAACAAATGTAGAAATAATCCAAGGATTTCCACGTACAGTCTCAAGCAACTCTCCTTTTTCATAACCGCTCTTTTTTCTTTCAATAACCTTTTCGCTTTTCTCTTGTTTCTCTTCATGAAGCTCTTGTTTTTCTTCAAGGTCGTTTTTCTTTTCCTCTTCCATCACAAAACAATGAAAAAATCTTTTAAAAACATTTTGGTGAAATTAATTATATAATTAAATTTTTAAAAGAGTATATTATCTATCCATTATGAATATAGATAATATTATAGACTCTACATATAGTGTTAAAGACATAAAAGAAAAGGTAAAACATAATCCATTAAACTTAGTTTTTGGTCTTTCGTTAGGGAATGCTATTGGGGTCGCATCAGGCGATACAGGCTTAATTGCATTAGGCATAGCATTTTATTATTTAGATATGCCGTTTGAAGTGCATAAAGAATACCATTTCAATAGATAGTATTCTCAAAATCTGATAAATATAAAAAGCCAATAAAACATATTATAATATGCCATTCGACATTATAACCGGAAGAGATAAATCCGACAAAAAGGCATTCGGCAATCGAGGTTTAGTTCTCTTAGGAAAAGGTTATGTAAAAATGGGGCAATATACTTCTTTAAGCAATCCAATTTATATGGATGTAGCACGAAGTCATGTTGTTCTTGTGGCTGGAAAAAGAGGAAGCGGTAAATCCTATACTCTTGGAGTCATAGCAGAAGAGCTCTCAAACCTGCCAAAAGAAACAAGCCAAAATATCGCATCCCTGATATTTGATACAATGGGAATTTATTGGACAATGAAATTTGAAAATCAAAAAGATAAAAACCTATTAAATGAATGGAAACTCAAACCAAAAAACCTTCCTGTAAAAATTTTCGTGCCTGCAGGACATTACGATTTTTATACAGAAAAAGGAATTCCAGCGGATAAATCATTTGCATTAGATGTTACAGAATTAAACTCAGAAGACTGGGTATTAACATTTGGATTAGACATAATCAATCCTGTCTCAGTCCTTATACAAAGAACAATCACAAAACTAAAAGGAACTAAATATAATATAGATGATATTATCACCCACCTACGAAATAATACAGACACAAACCAAGAAACAAAAAATGCTGCAATCGGTTTATTTGAAGCTGCAAAAACATGGGGAATTTTTGCAAAAAAGCAAACAGAAGCGACAAAAATAAAAGATTTAATCAACAGAGGAACGACAACAGTTCTGGATTTAAGTGTCTATAACGCTGTCGGAGCATTTAATGTCAGGGCATTGGTAATAAGTTTAGTTTCAAGAAAAATTTTCAATCAGAGAATGTCTGCAAGAAAAAAAGAAGAAATAGAATCTGTCTCAAAAGGACTTGATTATCTTTCGCAAACAGAAAAAAAAGAAGAGCCATTAGTCTGGATTTTCATTGATGAAGCCCATGAATTTCTACCATTAAATAAAAAAACAATTGCGACAGATGCACTTATCCAGCTCCTTAGAGAAGGCCGGCAACCAGGAATTTCTTTAGTCCTTGCAACACAACAACCAGGCCAAATTCATAGAGATGTTATGACGCAATCAGATATTGTAATAGCTCATAGGGTAACATCCCAACCAGATTTAGAGGCATTAAATTATATTATGCAGTCTTATCTTTTAGAGAGTATTAAAAAATATATGGATGATTTGCCAGACCTTAAAGGTTCTGCAATATTACTCGACGATAATTCCGAAAGAATTTATCCTATGCGAATGCGTCCGAGATTCACTTGGCACGGCGGCGAGGCTCCAACTGCAATCAAAGCTGAAAAAAGACTATGAGAGAAAAGTTTAAATAAGAGAAGAGGAAGATTAAAAGATGGAAAAATTGTATTTAATTGATGGGAAAGTAAGGCCAAGAATGTATAATGGAAAACTAGCAATAGCTACAGACGAAGAGTTAAGAGAAGAGGTTGAAAGAGAAATAAGTGATTTACTAAACGATATATATGGAAATCAAAATTCAAAAAGAATTAATTAAATAACCTTAAAATCTACACGAATCCTGATTTTAAAAGGCGCAATTTCACCTGCCTTTTTCATTTTTAATATCTTAATTTTCTTTTTCGCTTTTTTCGCTTCACCCATTATTTTCTCAACAATCAATTTTTCATTACCAACCTTACAAAAATCATAATAATAAATTCTTGTTCCTTTTTTACTCAAACCAAATGCCTGTTCCAAAAAACTCTCTTTCAACTGAGGACGTGGCATAACAATCACATCAAATTTTTCATCGATAGAAAATTTCTTAACACCTCTTTGAATAATTTCAACCTTGCCTTTAACCTTATTCAATTCAACATTCAATTTAGCATATTTGCTTGCAACACGATTAATTTCAACACTAACAACTCTCTTCGCTTTAGAATTCTTAGCAATCACAATTGAAAATGGAGCAACCCCCGCGAACATTACTAAAACATTTTCATTTTTTTTAATCAGTTTTGCAATTTCTTTTCTCTCATTACTTAATCTAGGAGAAAAATAAGTAGTATCAACATTGAACCGAAATAAACAATTATTTTCTTTATACAAAACCTCTTTAGTCTTCTCTCCAGCAAGATATTTTGTAGTCGGTTTTCTCAATCTTCCTTTAACTTTCCCGACTTTTTCCAAAACAGTTTTAATTGATTTGTTGTCTTTCAAAATTTTTTCTGCAAATTTCTTTTTTTCGCTTTGTTTAAACTCTTTTGGAAAATTAACAATTGCTATATTCCCCAAAACATCAAATGCCCTTATTTTTTTCTTCATAGATTTTTTTAACCTCCTGTAAAAATTCTTCTGCATCTAAAATAACATTTTCCGCTTCTTTTTTTCCAAACTTATGCTCAAAACCATATAAGATTTCATGTCTTTCTTCTCGAGAATTATTAAAAGAATTAATCAAACTTTTAGAAATCTTTCCAGAATACCTCTCCCTTATGTAAATATAAGTAGCATAGTGGCTTTTTTCCTGAATACCGTCTTGATACAATAATGCCCTTGCAGCATGAAACATAGAAGTATAAGCAGATAAAACAGCATTATTAAAAAAGTCTTTTTCAAACAATTTTTTTGCTTCAGCTAATTTTGATTCTGCAATTTTAATACTTGAACTTGCTTTTTCCCTGCTCGGAAAAATTTTTCTTAACAATCTCTTATTAAAACATTCTTTAATGTCCATTTTAATCCAAAACAGGAAGCTCCCCAATTAAATTTATTCCGGTTGAAATAATATCTTGATAAAAAGCCTTATTTTCTTTTTTTACATTTTTCCACTCAGCCAATGTAAAGATATGTAAATTAATTTGTCGTTTCAATTTTTTTTCAAAAATCCCGCAATCAAATTTCTTACCAAACCCTATACACACTAAATCTATATCGCTTTGGTTATCATCCAATCCTCTCGCTACACTACCAAATAAAACCACATTAGAAAATTTTTTCCTATTCAAAAAATCAATTAAACCAGCATCTTCAATTTTTTTTAATGAAAAAGTAAGTTTAATATTCCTAAAAACAATAGAATTTAGATTAGCTTTAAAATATCTTAAATTACCTTTTCTAAATTCTACAATAAGTCCCTTAGTTACGAATAAATTCAAAAATCTTTGTGCACTATTAACACTAATATTCAATTTTCTTCCAAATTCCCTTAGATAGATTTCATCATAAGGATTTTCAACAAAAAACTGCAAAGCCTTCAAAATAAGCAAACCATTAAAAGATTTATTGTATCTTTTTTTCATACAATTGTATTATATTTTAATATATTTAAATATTTCTACATACAAAAAATCCCCATAAACTAACAAATTAATTTTGAACAAAATAGGTTAAAGAGGATAAAGTATAAAAACTCAAATTCCTTTTTTTAAATATGAAAAAGAGGCTATTAATATTTTCAATAATTACATTAGCATTAATCAATTTTGCAAGCGCATATACCGGAATAGTGAGTGATTTCTTTAATGAAATTGGAATAGACAATTTATTTTTGATAATTGTATTTCTTGGTTCATTCACAATATCTTATTTCCCATTAAGCAGAATATTCAACCAAAACAGGGCAGCGGCAGGAGTTCTTGCATTCCTCGTCGGTCTTGGAATTACTGCAGGAGTAAACTATATGGAGTGGGACATTTCTGGATTCTTCTACGAACTAGGAATTGATGAAGGGCTATTATTACCTATTGCATTCCTCGTCTCAACAATTTTAATAATTTTTACAATCTGGAAAGTTGGAATAGGAGTAGTATTAATAATTCTTGGAATTCTATTTATGGTTCTAAGTCATTGGGCTTATGAACAAGAAATAACTCTTGCGATAGGAATAATTGCATTCATCCTTGGTATTTTTCTCTGGTGGAAAAGGCGTAAAAAAAAACAAAAAGATGAATTAGAATCTGATTATACTGGCAGAGGAAGATTTGGAGAAAAAGCAAGGAAAAAAATTTGGGGAGGAATAAAAGGAGGAACAAAAAAAGGTCTGGGCGCAGGAAAATGGGCTATAAAAAAAGGTTGGGGAACTGGAAAAAATGCGTGGCAAATAGAAAAACAAGTAATGAAAGAAAGAGCTGAAAAATTAAAAAAATTAAAAGAAGAAAGACGAAAGCGTCGCGAACAAGAAGAGGAAGCTAGAAGAATAGAACAAAAAAGACAAGAGGAAGCTAAAAAGAAAAAAGAAGAATATCTAAGAAAAAGAGAACAAGCAGAAAAAGAAGCATTAGAAAAAGCTAGAAGAGAAAATGCTCTAAGGGAACTTGAAAAAAAATATAAGAAAAATTCAGACAGAATAAAAGAGATAACAAAAAAAATAGGACATATCCCCAAAAGAGGGACAAAAGAGTATTTTGAGTATTACCAATATCTTAATGAAATGAAAGAAATAGAAAAATTATTGAAAAAATTTAATAGAGTATAATAAAACCTAAAAACCCGATTTATTTCTAAAAAATAACTATGAAAGGATTAGCAAAAGTAAGAAAAGCAAAATCACATTGTTTAAGAATATGTATTCCTCCCAGAAGATTAGAAATCTTATTAGAAAAGTATAAAAATAATCATCAAAAAAATACTCTGCTACATAAACAGTATAAGGAAGAAAAAACACCGCTAACTTTAGAAGAAATAGAAAAAAGATGGATTAGAAGATATAAGCGACACTTAAGAGAAAAAATACCTTATCATTTTTATGACCCAAATCTTCCCCGAAAAGAATTAATTTTTCAATTAAGAAACAATCATAAGAGTTTAAACGGCAGACAAAATATAAAAAAAATTATAGAAGTCACAAAATATTTAAATTAATTTAGAAATAATCTCCAAGCCCTTTTTGTTTTTGTTTTTCTTTTGCTAATCTTAACCTTTCTAACTGTTTCTCAACTCGTGCTTCAGAAAAATCATGCTCTTCAATTAAAATTTTTTTTATTTTTTCTTCATTAATTTTCCCAAAATTAAAATCAGCATCCACAACACTAGGTCTATGGAACAATTCAAAAATTTCCTGCCAATCAAATCTGTCCTCCTCAGGCAAACTCAAAATTTTCTCTTCAACACTCTTAAAAATCAAAACCGGTTGCCTATATTGTTTAACAATTTGCAATGCTTTTTTCTGCCCGATACCAGGAATACCTTTTGGATTATAATCAGTCCCAACTAAAATTCCAAGACAGATTAATTGGTCTAAATTTATTCCTAAAGTATCTAAAACTTTTTCTAATTCAATTAATTCTGGCTTAACCTCAGTCCAACCAGAAAAAGTTTTCTTTTTTCTTGCCAAAGTCAAATTTTGAATTAACCGCGGAGCTCCAAAAAGTAGGCTGTCATAATCTTGGCTTACAACAGCATAAGCATCTTTTTTAATTTTTGTTAAATAAGCTGCTTCAGATTCTCCCTCACTCGGAGCCTGTACAACTGCAATTCCCATAGCTTTCAAAAGCTCTTTACTTTCATTTATCATTTCATCATCAAGCCTAATTAATTGAGAACTATACCTTCTCATCATATCAATATTTTCTTCCTGACGCGCTAATTCATATTTTTCAGAAGCCGATTCTCTAACAGCTTTTCTTCTTTTGTGAATCTTTGCCTTCAAATCAGGCGCTTCACCATCAAAAACATAAACCAACTTAATGCCCTCTAAAAGCAAATTAATATTTCTATAAAAAATTCCAGAAAGATGACTCGTTACTTTCTTCTTATTATCCATTAAAGGTGTCCCGTCTGGTTGTCGGATTGTAGATAAAAATTGATAAAGAGTATTAAACGCATCAACACAAACTATCTTGCCATTCAAACTCGCAAAATCAATTTCTTTTCGCGGAATAATCTCCCGTATATTTAATCCCATTCTAATTCAAACAACAAGAAATATAAAAATTCTTCTATCTCCCTAAAATCTTACAGGCATGATTATAAGTATTTTGAAATACTCTTCCGATTCGGCCATTTTCACAAGAATCGATTGAAATCTTCTTTCCTTTTCCAATATAAAGTTTTTGATACCCTAAATCCTTTTTCAAAATCCTCATTTTTTCAGGAATATTTTTAAGAATTTCATTAGGATTTAATCGCATAGCATTTGCATCATCAACAAATCTTCTATATACAACCGTAGAAACTCTTCTTTTTCTTCCAGATTTTCTTTGACGAATAGGTTTTTTACTTTCGGGTTTTTTATTAGAACTTTTATCAGTAGATTCTGAATTATTAGATTTCCCAAGATTAGAAGATTCCAGATAATGTTCTAATTCTCCTAATTCGTAAAGATCTTTGGCTTCTGGTTCAAATCCCCCTTCATTACATAAATTAAAATAATTTAAAGCATCCCTTCTATTCAAAGCCTGTTTCCTCATTAAATCAATTTGGCATATATCTTCTATCCTCATTATTATCACTTTTAAATTAAGATATATAAAATTTTCGGATGCATTATCCCAAATTTTAAATAACTCCAACTCCTTATAAAAATATGAAAATAAAATTCATCCCAGTAGATTATAGTTCCTTTGATTGGCAGGGAAGAAACTATATAAAAATCATCGGCAGAAACGATTCTGGAAAAAGAATATGTGTAATAGATTCTTGTCCGGTCTATTTTTGGGCAATTTTAAAAGAAAATCTATCAAAAGAAAAAATAGAAAAACTGCTTGATAAGATAAACCAAATCCAACTTGATACTAAGGGGAGAAAAACAAAGGTTGAAAAAACAGAATTACACGATAAAAATTTCTTGGGTAAAAAAGTAAGAGCAATAAAAATATTCGCAACAAACTACAAAGATTTACATGATATTGCAGACCATCTCGGTTTCCCTGAAATAGAATTAAGAAGGGGTTATGATTTAGGATTCATAACTCATTACATTTTAGAAAAAAAATTACTTCCATTAAATTGGTATGAGATTGAAGGAGAAGTTTTAAACAATTCTTTTGAATTTGGTGGAATAGACATGGGACTGGATGTAGAACAATGCATAAAATTAAAATCTTCAAAAAAAATAAAATTAGAGAAATTCATCCCAAATGTTCTGGCTTATGATATCGAAGCAGATGAACTAAAAATCGGCGAGGGAGAAATCTTAATGATATCTCTCGTAGGAAAAAATTTCAAAAAAGTAATAACATGGAAAAATCAAAATAAAAAAATCCCAAATGTAGAATATGTTAAAGATGAAGCAGAACTTCTAGAAAAATTTGTAGAATATGTAAGAAAAATTTCCCCAGATTTTTTAGTAGGATATTTTTCAGATGGATTTGACTTACCATATCTAAGAGCGCGGGCAGAAAAAAATAGTATGAGATTAAATTTAGGATTAGATGAGAGCCAGCCAAAATTCACAAGAGGGATAACTATAACAGGAAAAATAAATGGAATTGTCCATATTGATTTATTAAGATTCATTCAAACAGCTTACTCTCAATATATGCAATCAGAAACTCTTTCATTAAATGAAGTTGCAAGTGAATTTTTAGGAGATACAAAAAAAGAATTCAAAATAAAACATTCATCACAACTAAAAGAAAAAGATTGGGAAAAATATTTTGAATATAACTTACATGACTCTGTCTTAACATATCAACTTTTCCAAAAAATGTGGCCAGATTTATTAGAATTTACAAAAATAATGCAAGAACCCGTCTTTGACGTTTCAAGAAATGGCATGTCAAAAAATGTAGAATCATACATTCTGCACAATCTAGAAAGATTTAATGAAATTCCAGAAAAACGGCCGACTCACGATGAAATAAGCAAAAGAAGACATAGGGAAAAGTATGAAGGAGCATTTGTCTTTGAACCAATTCCCGGATTATATGAAAACTTAGCTATGTTCGATTTTACTTCAAGTTATGGAAGTGTTATAGTAAGTTATAACCTGTCAAAATCAACATTACTAACAAAACCAGAAAAAGATTCTTACTCAATAGAAACCGGAGGAAAAAAACTCTATTTCTCCAAAAAACCAGGATTTGTTCCAGAAATGCTAAAAGAGATAATTGAAAAAAGAAAAAAATTCAAAAAAGAATTGAAACAAAAACCAGATGCAATAAAAAGAGCAAGAAGTAATGCCTTTAAACTTTTGGCAAATGCATATTATGGCTATCAAGGATTCTTTGGTGCAAGATATTATTGTGAGGAAGCAGCGGCAGCAACAGCAGCATTCGCAAAAAAATCAATTAAAGAAGTTATAGAAAAAATTGATAAGGCTGGTTACAAAATAGTTTATTCTGATACAGACTCAATTGCATTTCTTTTAAATGGCAAATCAAAAAAACAAACATTAGAATTCTTAAAAAAACTTAATTCGCAACTTCCAGGAATAATGGAACTTGAATTAGAAGGATTTTTTAAAAGAGGCATTTGGGTAACAAAAAGAACCGGAAAAATCGGGGCAAAAAAGAAATATGCTTTAATTGATGAAAAAGGAAAAACAAAAATTCGGGGGTTTGAAACAGTACGAAGAGATTGGTGTAATCTTGCTCGACAAGTTCAAAATAAAGTTATTCAACAAATACTAAAAGAGGGTAATGAAAAAGAAGCGGTAAAATATGTTAAAGAAATAGTAAAAAAACTAAAAAACAGAGAAATCCCAAAAGAACAATTAATAATTAAAACACAATTAAAAAAACCAATTTCAGAATACAAAGCAATTTCCCCGCACGTAATTGCAGCAAAAAAAATGCAGGAAAAAGAACTTCCGATTGGTGCAGGAAATTTAATTGAATATTTTATCGCAGAAACAAAAAGCAAAAAGAAACTCGTAAGAGAAATGGTAAAATTGCCAACAGAAAAAGGGGAATACAATATAAAATATTATCTGGAAAGACAAATTCTTCCTGCAATTGAAAATATTTTTCAGGTTTTTAATATTAATACAAAAGAAATTATTGAAGGAAAGAAACAGATGACTTTATGGGAGTTTTGATTATTTTTTCGTCCTTAAATCGAGGTAAAAATTCTTTATAAATAAAATGCTCAAAGGTGTTGTGATTAAATTACTTAAAAAACTTATAATTCCTACGATAAAAAAGCCAACTATAACCCCTGCATTTAAAGTTGCAGTAGAAGAAACATCAAGAATTAATTTATATATAAACTGAGGAAATTTAAACAGAATAGAAATAAGCCACATAAGTATGGTCATAAGAATAAGATAACCAAATGTTCTCCACCATTTCCCTTTAACAATCGCCTTACTTCGTTTCATTGCTTCCCAAGGACCAACATTTTCTTTAATCAAAACATAGGGGGAAAAAGCCCAATAAATTGAAAAGATAATCCCAGGAATTATCAATAATAAAAACAAAGGAATAAGAAAGATAATAAAGAGCAAACCGAGTAAAGTATAATCCCAAAAATAACCTAAAGCTCCCTTAACCGCTTGCCCAAAACCTATATTTTTCTTTGAATAAACAGATACATAGATAAATGAAATCCCCATAATAAAATCAAGAATAAAAACAATTATTCCTATTAATATTAAAAAAATAAAACCTCCACTAAAAAATGTAGAAGTAATCTTTACAACTGAACCAGATATTGTTCCAGAACCAAGAATCATTAAACCACCAACAATCAAAGCAACAATTGAAAAAATAACCCCCGGAATCAAAGACAAAATTAAAAATATTTTAAAGAACAACCAAAAATTTTTTTTATATTCCTCCCATGATTTTGAAAATAAATCTCCAAACTCCATAATACCTTAAAGACAAAATCATTTATAAAACTTCTCTCTATTATATTTTTATGAAACCTAAACCACAACCCAAACCTCTTTTTATAGAACGAATGCAAAAACTTCTTGGAAAGGAATTTGATAAATATATAAAAATCCTTGAAAAAGAACCTGTTCGTTCGATAAGATGCAACACAATAAAAATTCCAATTGATGAATTAAAGAAACGTTTAGAAGAAAAAAGTTGGAAAATAAAACAACCTTTCAAAACAAATCCGGAAATTATGATTATTGAATCTCATTTAAAGCCAGGAGAACTCGGCCGTTCCCTTGAACATCAACTCGGCTATTATTATATTCAGGAACTCGCAAGTATGCTTCCAATTATTGCATTAAACCCAAAACCTAACGACCTCGTTCTCGATTTATGCGCAGCACCAGGGAGTAAAACAACACAAGCAGCCGCGAAAATGCAAAACACAGGAACCCTAATTGCAAATGAAGTAAATTTTGGAAGAATAAAAATACTAGCATCAAACCTGCAAAAATGCGGGGTAACAAATACAATCATAACAAAAAAAGACGGAATCGCATTGTGCAAAAAACTAAAACAAAATAAAATTCGCTTTGATAAAATTTTAGTAGATGCTCCTTGTTCTGGAGAAGGAACATTGCGTTCAAGCCCAAAAACATATAAAATGTGGAACATAAAAACAATAAAGAATCTTTCTAAGTTACAAAAAGCTCTTGTTGCTTCTGCAATTGAAATTTTAAAACCAAAAGGAGAATTAATTTATTCAACATGCACACATGCCCCAGAAGAAAATGAAGAAGTTGTAGACTTTATATTAAAAAATTTTCCAAACATAAAAATACAATCCATCAAACTACCGGTAAAAACAGATAAAACAATAACAAAATGGGAGGATAAAGAATATCTTCAGGATGTTAAATACGCTTGCAGAATTTACCCCCAAACAAACAACACCGAAGGTTTTTTTATTGTAAAATTTAAAAAATTAAAATAAAACGATTCAAAAATGGAAATATAAATAAGGAATCTTATGAATTCATATTAAAAAGACAAGTTAATCAGTAAAATATCCATAAACAAATGCTTTCTCAAGAAATCTATCTTGTTTTACCTTATACTCTTCTTTTTCTCTTAGGAGATCTGATCTTTTTTTATCAAAATTGTTTAAGATTTTAGAGAAATTATCCTCATGGAAAACATCTCTTACCTCTCTTACAACATTTTCTTGAGCATTTAATAATCTAATCTCTGTTCCGATATTATTCATTTTATCCCCATAATGACCAGCATAAAAAGAATTTCCAAAATAATTCATAAAAAAACTTACAAGACCTATAGATACTAAGCGATTGAATGTTTTAGGCATATAAAACTAATTATGTTATTATTTATAAAGATTAGTGTACTATAAAAATTATATTGCTATACTATAAGGATGATAATAAATTAATATTAATCTAATAAAATGAAAATCCTCAACAAAAAAGAAAAACATGAAATAGTTAATAAACTAAAAAATCAATTTGGAATAAAACAGATTCCAGGAACCTTAATCCAATTTGGACATGAAAAAATATTTTTGTTTACTGGAAATCTGAAATTATTAGAAAAACTCCAAGAAATTTCAAGAGTCGAAGGAGCAGGAAATTACATCGCAAAAGAGCAAATGAACAAAATAAGACTAACAATAGAAGGAACCCATCTTTTAAAAAATCAAATAACAAAAAACATTTTTGAACTTGATAAGCAACAAGTAGAAAAATGGATGTATGGCAATGAATTAAACATTCAAACAAATAAAAAAGATTTTTTAATAATGAAATATAAAGATGATTTTCTTGGTTGTGGAAAAGCATCTGAAAATAAAGTTACAAATTTCATCCCCAAAAACAGAAGATTAAAAGAGAAAAATTAAATAACCCTATTATCTATTTCCGAAGCAATAGTTCTGTATATTTCTCCAGAATCTATGTCCTCACAAACAGCTTTAAGATAAAGCGGAGAAAATTTTTCAATATCCCATTCTAAATTAAGTATTTTAGGATCAGAAAAAGACTTATATCCTGCCACATATGTAAGTCTGCCAGAAAAATTATGATTAATACCTAAATTAAGCCTAGACCACTGACCAAATCCCTGACGATAAGGCTGTTGATGGCCCCATCCACCATAAAATATCGTCAAGTTATCTAAAAAACCAATGTTAGAAATTTTTTGAAATTGTTCTGTATGCATAAAATCATCTCTCCATCCTAAGATTTTATCACAAAATTTTCGTTTCTGAGGCACAAACTGATTTTCCAATTCAATCAATCTTGAATTCTCTTTTTGAATTTCCTCTTGGTTTTCAAGAAAATTTTGTAAAAATATTCTTTCTTTTTCATTGTATCTTTCAATTGAGGAGTCTATAATTTTTAAACCGTATTCGGTATTTATCATAAAAAAATTCATACCAAATATTATTTAAAGATTATTATAATTGAGAAAGTATGAACACAGAAAAAATCATCAAAGCAGGACAAATTGCAAAACAAGTAAAAGAATATGCAAGAACATTCATAAAAAAAGATATGCCCTTAATCGAAATAGCTGAAAAAATAGAAAATAAAATAATCGAGCTTGGAGGAAAACCTGCTTTTCCAACAAATCTAAGTATTAATGAAATAGCAGCACATTACACACCTTCGCACGACGATGAAACAAAAGCACACGGATTATTAAAAATAGATTTAGGAGTTCACATAAATGGCTGGATAGCAGACACCGCATTTTCAATGGATTTAGAAAACAATGATGAGAATAAAAAATTAATCCAAACAGCAGAAAAGGCGCTGGAGAATGCAATAAAAATTATCAAAGAAGAAATTTCTGCAAATGAGATTGGCAAAACAATTCAAAAGACAATTGAATCAGATAATTTTTTACCAATAATCAACCTATCAGGACATTCAATAGAACAATACGAATTACATTCAGGAATAACAATCCCGAACATTGATGATAATAAAAACCAGGTTTTAAAAAAAGGATTATACGCGATAGAACCTTTTGTAACAACCGGAAATGGAAAGGTCTATGAGGGCAAACCGTCAGGAATTTATTCTCTAAAAAACATAAAACCAATTAGAAGTCAAACAGCAAGAGAAATATTAAATTTCATAGAAAAAGAATATCAAACACTTCCTTTCTGCTCAAGATGGCTTGTAAAAAAATTCGGAACAAAATCTCTTTTTGCACTAAAACAATTAGAACAAGCAGATATTTTACATCAATATCCTCAACTTGTAGAAATATCAAAAAGAAAAGTTGCACAAGCAGAAGAAACTATCTTGCTAGAAAAAGATAAAATAATCACAACAAATTAAATTATTTTTTAATTGATTTTTCCTTTTGAGTTTTTTTCTCTGAAATTTTTTTTCCTGTATTTTTAGAAACTAATTTTAATGCTTCATCAAAATCCTTTTTTGTAATTGAAATTTTTTCTGTCTTTGATTTATAGATTCTTTTAATGGCATTTATCCCCGCATTTCTACAAAGCGCCTCAATATCCGCACCAGTCCATCCTTCTGTTTTTTCAACATAATCATTTAATTTAATTTCTTTTGCTAAAGGCATATTTCTAGTATGAACCTCAAAGATTTTTTTTCTTGTTTTTTTATCAGGAATTTCTAATTCAATAATCGTATCTATCCTTCCAGATCTCAAAAGAGCAGGGTCAATTAAATCTGGCCTGTTTGTGGCAGCAATAACAACAACTTTTTCAAGTTCTTCAATACCATCTAATTCTGTTAAAAGCTGATTAACAATTCTTTCAGAAGAATCACTTAACCCCCCACCAGTTCTTAATTTTGAAATACTATCAAATTCATCAAAGAAAATAATCGCAGGAGCAACCTGTCTTGCCCTTTTGAATATTTCTCGAATATGCTTTTCACTTTCCCCCACCCATTTGCTGATTAATTCTGGTCCTTTAACTGATATAAAACTTGCATTTGACTCATTTGCAACCGCCTTAGCTAAAAGAGTTTTACCAGTTCCAGGAGGCCCGCTCAAAAGAATTCCTTTTGATGGTTTTATTCCAACAGACTTAAATAAATCAGGTCTCAACAAAGGAAGTTCAACCAATTCTCTTAATTTTTCCTTAACATTCTCCAAACCACCAACATCACTCCAAGTAACTTTTGGCTTTTTAATTAACACTTCTCTCATTGCAGATGGCTCAACCATTTGAATAGCATCTAAAAAATCTTTTCTTGAAACTTTTATTTTATCCAAAATTTCAACAGGAACTTTATCCTGCAAATTTTTTAATTTAGAAAAATAAGGTTTAATTGCCTTTAATCCAGCTTCTTTACTTAAAACCTCTAAATCTGCTCCAGTATATCCAACTGTTTTGCTCGCAATTTCGTCGAAATTAACATCTTTATCCAAGGGCATTCCTCTTGTATGAATCCTCAATATCTCTTTTCTTCCGTTTTCATCAGGAGGATTAATTCTTAGTTCCCTATCAAATCTTCCAGGACGTCTTAATGCAGGGTCAATATCATCTGGCCTGTTTGTAGCAGCCATCACAACTACTTGCCCTCTTGATTTTAATCCATCCATTAAAGTCAATAACTGAGCAACAATTCTTTTTTCAGTTTGATCTGTTCCCTCACTTCTTTTTGGAGCAATTGAATCAATTTCATCAATAAAAATAATTGAAGGTGCATTTTTTGTTGCCTTTTCAAAAACATCTCTCAAATGCTTTTCGCTCTCACCATAAAATTTACTCATAATTTCAGGTCCTGCAATAGAATAAAAATTTGAATCAGTTTCATTTGCAACTGCTTTAGCCAAAAGAGTCTTACCGGTTCCAGGCGGACCAGTTAATAAAACGCCTTTAGGAGCTCCAACACCCAATTTCTTAAAAATCTCAGGATTTTTCATTGGAAGCTCCACCATCTCCCTCACCAAATCAATTTCCTTATCCAAACCACCAATATCTTCATAAGAAACTCCTGTAAAAGTCATTCCCCCAGAATAAACCTCATCTGAAACAATCAACTTAGTCGAAGGAGATACTAATGCAGAATTTTTAGGATTTATTTTAGATACAACATATGTCAACCTTGTCCCAAAAATATCAATAATGATTTTTTGCCCAAGGGTAAGTGGTATAGAAAGAAGTTTTTCATGGAAATATTCTGTCGGGTCATCGCTAAATTGAATGCCCTCTTGAGTAGGAGATAGCGTAATTGACTTTGCATCATTTAACTCAACTTTTTTAATAGAAACTTTATCTCCAATAGAAACACCCAAATTAGATCTTGTAACTCCATCAAGCCGGATAAAATTATTATTTTTCTTAGAATTTCTTGCCCTCATAACTTTTAAAACAATTTTAGATTTTCCAGAAACCTCTATTAAATTTCCAGAAACTAATTTTAGTGAATCCATTACATCTGACGCAATTCTTGCTATTCCTTGGTCAATATCTTCCTGAAAAGACCCTAAAACTTCCAATTCAAATTTATTATTTTCTTTTTTCATTTTTTAAAAAAGATACCTCCAAAACTCCATTTTCAAAAGTAATTTTTGGTTTTTTTGGATTGACTATTTTAGGAAGAATTTTTTCAATAATTTTTCCGCTTCTTAATTTTCTAGAAAGATAATCTTGAGAAGAACCTTTAATTTTTTGAACAGTAATTCTAATTCTATTTTTATCTATTTCTATATTCAAATCCTCTTTATTAAGACCAGGAAACTCAAAAATAAAATAAACTAAATCATCAGTCTCAATAAAATCAATATTTCGATAATCAGTTTCCCTAGAAGTAAATTGTTTTTGCCTTTGAATCATTGAAGGACTTGCTCCAAAAAATTCTCTGATGATTTCTTCAAAAGGGTCATCATCAAAAAAGCTCATTTTCTTACCTCCTTTACAATTATTTTTTATTTATATTATATAAATTTAACTAACCGAGATAAGTGCTTTCTGCAGGCACAGCTGCTTTTACAGATTTAAGATAATTGTCTTCAAATCTTTTATAGACTTTGATTGTGCTCTCGCTCACACTTGGTTTGACTTTATTCAATGCGTCCATAAAATGTTTTTTCTTAACTTGTTTTGCTTTAATGTCTTCTCTCAAAGCCAGCATTGCAGCCTCTCTAACAAGCGCCTCAATATCCGCACCATTATAATTGACGGTTTTTTTAGCAAGTTCTTTTAAATTAACATCTTTTGCTAAAGGAACTTTATCAGTATGAATTTTCAAAATCTGTAATCTTCCTTCTTCATTTGGAGGATTCACTAAAAATATTCTATCAAATCTTCCAGGCCTCATAATAGCAGGGTCAATTAAATCTGGCCTGTTCGTAGTAGCAACTACAAGAACATCTTTCAAATCTTCAAGACCATCCATTTCAGATAATAACTGATTCAACACTTTAGTCCCTTCTTGACTTGAAGCATTATCTCCACCTCTCCGACTAGCAATAGATTCTAATTCATCTATTAAAACAACACAGGGTGAGACTTGTCTTGCTCTTTCAAAAACCCTCTGGACACCCTTATGAGATTCATTAACCCACTTACTTAACAAACTAGGACCTTTAATTTGAATAAAGTTCGCTTCTGATTCTTTAGCAACTGCCTTAGCTAAAAGAGTTTTACCCGTTCCAGGCGGGCCATAAAGCAATATCCCTTTTGGAGCATGAATTCCCATCCGTCTAAAACTTTCTGGGTATTTCATAGGCCATTCAACAGCTTCTTTTAATTCTCGTTTAATCTTATCCAAGCCACCAATATCTTTCCATCCAATATTAGGTGTTTCAACAAGAACCTCTCTCATTGCAGAAGGTCTAACAGTTCTCAAAGCGTCCATAAAATCCTTATGAGAAACAACTAATTTCTCTAAAATTTCTTTAGGAATCTCCTCGCCTTCTTCTAATTTTAATTTTGGCAAAAACTTTCTCAAAACACCCATTGCAGCCTCTTTTATTAAGGCCTCTAAATCTGCCCCAACAAAACCATGAGTAATAGAAGCAATTTCATCCAAATCAACATCTTTTGTCAAAGGCATTCCTCTTGTATGAATTTTCAAAATCTGCAATCTTCCTTTTTTATCTGGAACATTAATAGAAATCTCCCTATCAAATCTTCCAGGACGTCTTAATGCAGGGTCAATAGCATTAATCCTATTCGTTGCACCAATAACAATAACCTTGCCTCTACCCTTCAACCCATCCATCATTGTCAAAATTTGAGAAACAACCCTTCTCTCAACTTCTCCAACAGCCTCCTCTCTCTTAGAAGCAATTGCATCAATTTCATCAATAAAAATAATCGCAGGCGCAGTTTTCTCTGCTTCATCAAAAATATCTCTAATCTTTTTCTCAGATTCACCATAAAACTTACTCATAATTTCAGGTCCGTTCAATAAAATAAAGTTAGCGTCAGATTCATTTGCAACTGCCTTAGCTAAAAGAGTTTTACCAGTTCCAGGCGGACCATGAAGCAAAACACCTTTTGGTGGTTCAATACCCAACTTCTCAAAAATTTCTGGATGTTTTAATGGAATCTCTACCATTTCCCGAATCTTTTTTACTTCTTCTGTCAAACCACCAATATCTTCGTAAGTAATTTCAGGAATTTTCCCTTCACTAATTTCAACTGCCTTTGGATTCAGCACAACATCTGTATTTTCAGTAATAATTACTGGTTGATTAGGATTTGTATTTACAACTAAAAATTTGATTTGTGAAACACCTCCGCCCAATTGTCCAAAACCCATTCCTCCTAAAATGTCATTTAAATTTCCGAATATATCATTTAAATCTCCCAAATCTTCTGACATCAAATCTCTTCTTCTTTGTACTCCTCCAAGAACAACAATGTCTCCTTTAACAATTGTTCTTCCCAATAAACCTCTCCTTAAACCCTCCGGATCATTAGTCTCCACCCTAATTCCTTTTTGAGCAGGAGCAATAATAATTTTCTTTGCTTCTCTAACATTTGCTTTAGAAATTGTAACCACATCCCCAATTCCTGATTTAGCATTCCTTCTTATAATTCCATCAACCCTGATTATTCCCTCACCAACATCTGCAGGATAAGCCCTATCAACAATTGCAACAGTCTCCCTATTTCCTTTAATTAAAATAACATCTCCTCGTCGAACATCCAAGTCTCTCATCACTTCGCTATCTATCCTAGCAATTCCTTTATAAGCGTCATCTGGTAATGCTTCAACAACCTTTAACTGAACTTTATCTTTTGTCATTTTTAACCCCCATAAAATTTAAAGATAATTTACCTGCTTCTTCAAAACATAATCTAACCATGTCATTCATTATTTTTTCCTGTTCTCTCATAAAAGAAACTATTTCTTTTGGTATTGATACTGCATAACTGTTTCCAACTAATCTCATCTTAACTACAAAATTTTTGTTTCTTAGATTTATAAATTTATTATATTCCTGCTCATCAGTCGGATGAATTATTTTCTCATTGCATTTCGGGCAAATCATTGCTCTAAGTAAGAAACCATTTTTAGAAATCTTTGCTTTTTCCATCTTTGACTTGCATTTCTTGCACAAAATTATGTTATCAAAAATATCTGCCATTTTCTTATTATTTTGTTATTTTGATTATAAGACTGTGCCAAAAGACACAGTCTGGGAAAGGAGGTGAGTATGTGTATACTTATGGTATATACATTAAATAGATACTATTTAAATGTTTCGGTTTTGTAGTAACTGAAAAAACACTCCAACGTAAATATTAAAAGGATGTTTTTGTTTTTGGGGTTATAGGAAGAGCAAATGAACAAAAAAGGATTATTGATTGGTAGTGATAAACCTCTAATAAATTAATCACCCATAAACTAAGATCTCTTTTTTAGGTGTTTTATGTTTGTTAATTATAAATCCAAATTTTTCCTATTCATAAAAACTTAAAAAGTACTAACCCTCTGCGGACTTGGAAGACTTGATTTGTCTTCTTGAATTATTATTGGGTTTTTTTCATAAATTTTATTTCTAATCTTTAACTGATAGTTCAAACGAAGTTCTATAATCCCCTCTTCAATTTTTGCTTTAAATTGCCACTTTGGAATTTCTCTTAAGTTTATCTTTGGGATTCCTAAAAATTTTGAGGCTTCAAAAATCTGAATTCCTACAATAAACTTTTCTTTATCAACATCTATAACCATATTCTGGAATTCAATTGAAAAAGAGTATTCCCTATTTTTAACTTTGAAAAAAAGGATATCATTTACATAATCATAGTCCATTTCGCCTTCTGCTTCTAAATGCCTAGGTTTTATATCTTTGGGATCTGCCATTGTTCTATAAAATAGAAAGTAACTATTTTAATCTTTCTATTAGCAATATTCACTATTACTTTAAGGTTTCGATTTTTATATTTATAAAACAGTGCATAATTCTCATTATATTGTACTCCAACTAAAAATGGACTCAAACTTAATAAAATTCTCCTCAATTCATCGCAAGTAAAGATCTTTCTTTGTTTTTCACTTAATCTAAAAAAGGTGTGTTTAGTACATTCAATTTGATCTTCTTTATACTCTTTAATAAAATCCAAAAACCCTTTTATATCAATTTTTTTCTTAATTTTTGTATCATTAAAATTAAACATAATATGCTCAAGAAAAACAAATATAAAAATCTTATTTACCTCAAAAAATCAACTAATCAACCCCCCACAATTCAAAACCCTTAAAAACGATATTTACTTTTTCTAAAAATAATTTGAAATTTGAAAAAGAGATGTTTAAGAAAAAACTTAATTTGATGATTTCCTTGTCAATTGGAATAATCCTATTTGTAATTATATTACATCATTTTGGAATTGAGTCTATAAAATTAATCTACCAAAACATAAATCCTGTTTATTTTTCCCTATATATCTTTTTTACAATAATGGTTTTCTTTACAACAACGCTAAGATTACAAACAATTCTAAAAGCTTATCGAAAAAAAATTCCATTCAAAACACTTCTAAAACAAAACATAGCAGGATTTTCAATGGCTTACATCACCCCTTCTGCAAAACTTGGTGGCGAGCCACTCAAAGCTTATATGTTAAAAAAAGAATGCGGTGTTAATATAAAAACAGCAAGTTCTGCAATAATCATCGATAAATTTGTAGAAATTCTTGGAACAATATTTGTAGGAATAATTGGATTAATTTTATTGTTCTTAATCCCCCATATCCCCGGAATCATAAAAGCAATTTTATTCGGGATAATTATATTCGGTTTAATAGCACTATATTTCATATATTATAGAACAATAAAGAAAAAAGGCTCATTCTCAACATTATTCAATTTATTGAAATTTTACAAAATAACAAAATGGAAAAGTCTTCCAAAAACAATAGAAGATATTGAAGCAAGAATGCACAAATTTTTCATAGCAAATAAAAAAGAATTTATAATAAGTTTCCTATTTCCCCTTGCTAATTTTATAGTAAACATAATTGAATTCAAATTTCTGTTTCTAAGTTTTGGAATAAATTTATCAATAACTGAAATCGTTTTAACAATAGTTGTTTTAGGAATTGTCAATTTCATCCCTGTTCCTGCAGCACTCGGTTTTTTTGAAGCAAGCCAGTCAGGTCTTTTCAGTTTATTAAGAGATTCTGCAGGAATTGGTCTTGCATTTAGCCTAGTTGTAAGATTAAGAAATGTGTTATTTACAATTATAGGACTTGGAATAATATCTCATTTCAGCGGCGAACAAATTATAAACAATTCAAAAAACAAACCTAAAACTTAAAAACCCCAATTAATTAATTCCTTAATGAAATTAAAAGAGATTTGGAAAAAATTCTGGCATTTATTATGGGTCGATGAAAGTCTTAAAGGATGGATTTTCGCTTTTGTATTCCTCTTCATTTTTATAAAAATAATATTTTTCCCAACACTCAGTTTTTTAACAGGAACGCCAATGCCGCTCGCAATCGTCGAATCATGTAGTATGTATCATGAACCAATTATCCCGTTTATTTATGATTTTGACAAATGGTGGGAATCGCACAGTGCAAAATATTCAAAATTCAATATAGAAAAAAATGAATTTGAAAATTTCAGATTAAAAAATGGTTTTAATAAAGGAGATATATTATTTGCAGTAAAAGCAAAACCAGAAGAATTGAAAATTGGAGACGTAATAATGTTCAATGCAGGACAGAAAAACCCATTAATTCACAGAATAATCAATATAAAAAAACAAGGAGATAATTATATATTTTCCACAATCGGGGACAATAACGAAAAGAGCTTCACACCAACAAATAATCCTTATGGAATTGACGAAATAAATATAAATGAAAATCAACTTGTTGGAAAAGCAGTTTTCAGAATAGCGCCATATATCGGATGGGGAAAGTTAATATTTTATGATTGGAAAAAACCCGCAGCAGAACGTGGTTTTTGTAAAGAAACTTAAAAAAGAGGAAATAAATTAACTCAAAAAGATCATATGATTCAAAATAAATAATGCAAAAACTTAAAAAGGATCTTAAAGATTAAATAAAATTAATTAGGGTAAAATGGAATTTTGTCCAAAGTGCGGCTCAGTACTAATACAGAAAAGAAAAAACGATGGATGTATTAGATGTGGCTATTCTGCAAAAGGAAAAATAAAATTAAAAGTAAGTGAAAAGATAGATGAAAATGAAAAAAAGGAAGTTGCAGTAATCAAAAAAGGTGAAGCAGAAGTCTTACCTGAAATTGATGCTTCTTGCAAAAATTGCGGACACAACAAAGCATATTTCTGGACAGTTCAAACTCGTTCAGGCGACGAAGCTGAAACCAAATTTTTCAAATGTGCAAAATGCGGTTACACTTGGAGAGAATATAGATAAAATTATAAATTAAATATTTCTAATAAAATCAATAAGTCATTTATAACGGCTCCGTAGCTCACGAGGGGCACCAAGGTTCCCCTTACGATAACCCCCCTTTTTTCGTGGGGTGGATAGGAGCACGTTGCCAAAGGCTCCGTAGCTCAGCCTGGTCAGAGCACCGGACTCTTAATCCGGGTGTCGGGGGTTCAAATCCCTCCGGGGCCACTTAAAGATTATAAATCCTGAGTGATTTTTAGCATAAAAAACAACTAAAGTTTTAACTAGAAGAACAAATAATCAAATTCATTCAGAGGGGCAGCATTAGAATTATTTAATCAGTTTTTGGATATTTTCTATTGCTTCTGCAACTTCATTACCTTTTTTGGTTAGTTGTATCAATTTTATTCGCCCCTTTTTTTCAAAAACAACTAACCCTAACTTCTCAAGTGTCTGTAAAATCTTCACAGCATGGCTATAAGTACAATCAACTTCTTTAGCCAAAATACTGCCATACCTCATCCTTACTTTCCTTTTCAGAGATACCAGCATTAACGCAGGCTTTCTCCGAAAAAAAATGTCAAAATTGTCTTTCATTTTGAATTATGCTTGTTTAATGTATATATTCAGACAGTATGTTCCTTTTAAATCTTTTGCAACATATATATTCACCCGCGAAGAGTAGTGTTTTTCGAAGATTTTATTAAGGAATAGTAACTGGATTTTATATGAAAAAGAAAACAAAAATCCTGGCAGTAGGGGATATTCATGGAGACAGCGGTCTAGTAAAAAAACTTGCAGAAAGAGCAGAAAAAGAAAAAGTTGATATTGTAATCTTAGCTGGAGATTTAACATTAGCAGAAAATTCAACAAAAAACCTAATTGGGCCATTTATCAAAGCAAAAAAACAAGTATTATTAATCCCTGGAAACCACGAAACTTTCGCAACAGCAGATTTTTTAGCGCAAACATACCCAAACACCCACAACATCCATGGCTATTCATTTGTAAAAGACGATTTAGGAATTTTCGGAGCAGGCGGAGCAATAGAATTTAACACAACTGAAAAAGAAATATTCAACATGTTAAATAAAGCCCATAAAAGCATCAAAGATACAAAAAAGAAAATAATGGTAACTCACATGCATCCAGAAGGAAGCAAAGCAGAATTCTCAGGATTTAAAGGAAGCAAAGCAATCGCAAAAGCAATAAAGAAATTTAAGCCAGATTTACTAATATCTGCCCATATCCATGAAGCAGGAGGAATTGAAGAAAAAATCGGCAAAACAAAAGTCATAAATGTTTCAAGAAGTCCTGCTATCTTTGAGATTTAGATTTTAGTTAGAATAATTTGGTGATTAACAATACACTCATCAAAAACCCTTAAAAACTATCTCTTTCTCTGTTAATTAATGCCCAAAAAGAAACAAAAGAAATCCAGAGAAGAAAAAATAGTTGAAAATTATTTTCCAGTAGATGAAACTGATTTAAAATATGCAATTGAAAAACCAGTAAAAGAAGAGGCAGATGTAGAAGTAATTGAAAAAACAAATAAACCAAAAAAAAGAAAAACTACCAAAAAAACTTCAACAAAAAAATCAAAAAATAAAACAACAAAAAAGAAATCAATAGATTATAATCCTCCAAAAATCTCGCTTAAGAAAAACGGCTATGAACTAATTATTACAGAAAAGCCACAGGCAGCTCTAAAAATAGCATCTGCCCTAGGAAAATCTACAAAAAGAAATCTATATGGAGTTCCATATTATGAAGTTGAGAGAGATGGAAAAAAGATAATAGTCGCGTGTGCTGTCGGACACTTATTTACCTTAAAACAAAACACAAACGGCTCCACAATTCCTGTTTTTGATATAAGCTGGGTACCAAATTTCTTGGCAAGAAAAAAAGATTTCACAAAAAAATATTATGACACACTAGTCAAACTCGCAAAAAATGCAGGAAGCCTCACAGTCGCTACAGATTTTGACATAGAAGGAGAATTAATCGGATTAAATGTGGTTAAATTCATCTGCAATCAAAAAGATGCAAACAGAATGAAATTCTCTACATTAACACCAACAGAATTAAACAAAGCCTATGAGAACAAAATGCCAACAATTGAATGGGGACAGGCAATCGCCGGAGAAACACGACATTATCTCGACTGGCTTTATGGTATAAATCTATCACGAGCACTAATGAATGCTATCAAAACAACAGGCAGATTCAAAATAATGTCAATTGGAAGAGTTCAGGGTCCAGCTCTAAATCTCATTGTTCAAAAAGAAAGAGAAATTATGGCATTCAAACCCCAACCATATTGGCAGGTTTTTATCAAGGCCCAACAAGGGAAAATACAATTAGAACTAAAACACAACAAAGACATTTCAAAAAAATCAGAACTAAAAAAATTTGAAAGCATAAAAGGAAAAAAAGCCCAAGCAGAAACAAAAAAAACACAACAAAAAATTCCACCGCTCCCACCATTCAATTTAACAACTCTTCAAACAGAAGCATACAAATTCTATGGATTAACACCTTCACGAACACTTCAAATTGCTCAATCACTTTACCTCGCAGGAATAATTTCTTATCCAAGAACATCAAGCCAGAAACTCCCGGATTCAATCAATTACAAAGAAATCTTAAACAAATTAGCAAAACAGTATAATGTTGAAAAATTAATCACAAAAAACAAACCAATAGAAGGAAAAAAATCAGACCCCGCCCATCCCTCAATCTACCCAACAGGACAAACAGGCACAATGAATTCTGATGAAGAAAAAATATACAAATTAATTGTAAAAAGATTTCTTGCACTTTTCTGTGATGATGCAGTCATAGATAATAAAACAATAAAAGTAAAAATAAATGATTTAACATTCAGCACAAGAGGTTCTGAAATTAAACAAAAAGGATGGATGGAAATCTACCCTGCAAAAATAAATGAGAAAAATGTCCCAGATTTAAATGGAGAAGTTGAAATAATAGATGTAAGGACAGAGCAAAAAATGACACAGCCCCCAAAGAGATATTCTCCAGCATCAATTGTAACAGAACTTGAAAAAAGAAACCTTGGAACAAAAGCAACAAGAGCATCAATTATAGAAACACTTTATGAAAGAGATTATATTAAAGAAAGAAGTATTGAAGCAACACCTTTTGGAATTTCATTAATTACAAGTTTAGAAAGATATTCTCCAATAATAATAGATGAAAAATTAACAAGACATTTTGAAAAAGAAATGCAATCAATCCAAGAATCAAAAAAGAATTTTCAGAAAAAAGAAGAAAAAATTATTGAAGAAGCAAAACAGACCATTTCAGAAATATTAGAACAATTCACAAAAAACCAAGATAAAATCGGAAAAGAACTTGTAGAAGCAAATGACAAAATAATCGAACAACAAAGACAAGAAAATTTACTTGGCCAATGCCCAAAATGTAAAAAAGGAAATTTAAGAATCCTCTATAATAAATCTGCAAAAAGATATTTTATCGCATGTTCTGCTTACCCGGAATGTAAAACAACCTACACTCTCCCCCATGGATTAATAAAAAATGCAAATAAAAATTGTGAACACTGCAATTTCCCAATGCTAACAAGAATTCAAAAAGGAAAACGCCCTTGGACATTTTGTTTTAATCCAGAATGTAAAAGCAGAAAACAGAATTCTGATGAAGAAAAATCTATTTAAAACCACTCACCTAAACTTCTTTGGGTTTTAATCTGTTTCAGTAACTTACTTTTCTTTAAAATCTGTTGGGGGTCAAAATCAAATTTAACTTTTCCAATCTTTTTTGCAGTTTCAATTAAATCATTCAAAGAATCGAATTTCATTTTCTCTTTATTCAAAGCCTTTCTAACACTTTCACGAACAACCCATACCCCCAACGCCGCCCAATAAGAAGGAGTTTCCAACCGAATAACTAAAACACTCGCCTGTCTTTTCAAAGAATTCAAATACTCCAAAATAGGCAATCGGGTTGCATAATACCCCCCAGCAGTATTAAATGCATAATGTTTCCTTCCAGAATAAGATTCAAAATCTGTCGATGCTTTTATTTCTGAAGATGGGTTCCAAGAACTGCCAGGAAGATATAATTCAAATAATTCATAACTCCAAACATTAGGGAAAAACATCAACAAATAACAATTCCCCATAAATTCCCCAAAAGCCAATTCATAATTCTCAATCCATTTATAATCACGAACATTTTTAAGCAATTCCTTACCAAGAATATCATCTGTTGCAGTAATACTCCATCTCGTAGGAACCAACGTCTTATTTTTCTTCAATCCCAAAACACCAACACTTAAAATCTTACTCAAAGTATACTCATCAAAATTATTTTTATATAATATTCCAATCCCCTCAGAAGCTTTCAAATCATCATTAATCACTTTATCAAGTTTTTGATTAATTTTAACATTGCCTGTTATCCTTGCTTTTTTCAATGGCGCCCTCATCCCATGCGAAATAAAAATCCTATCTTTCTCCATACCAAGCCTTAGACGGTTTTTAAGTTCAATTTCAACATCAACAGGTTTTGATGCAAGTGCAATCTCTTGAGCAATCTGAACAAATTTTTTATTAAGACGAACATCGCCGACCCTCGATTGAAACCGCGAATTTAACAAACTATTTCTAAGCCTAAGAATTTCACTAATCTGGAAATTTTCATTAGCCCAAAATTTTTCATTATCATACACCCAAGCATTTTCATCTCTTTCTAAAGGAGAAAGAATTCCGACATTAACCAAAGGGTATTTCAATTTTGAGCCAACAAAAACACTCGGAGGAGAATTACTATCTAAACTAGAAATTTTTTCTAAATCTTTATACTTAAACTTAACCTCAGCAATTTTTTTTATAACTTCAAATTTTATATCCTTCATATCCATCCTCTTTTTTTAATTCCTTTATTAGTTATTATAAAATTCAGTTCTTTTTCAGGTAGACTCCTATGCTTTCTCAAAATTGCTTTTCTCTTTCCTTTTTCATTCTGTAATTCAATAATGCATTTACTCCAATATTTTAACAAATCGCCTCCAACAAGATTAACTCCCCTTTTCACTCCCTTCCTCAACTCTTCTTCTGACAAAAATTCAGAATAAACCTGATTTGTAATAATCACCGGAATATTTTGTTTCCGCGAAATCTCAGCCAGAATCCTCATTTGTTTTGCAAGCTCTTTATTCACTTGTTTAATCTTTTCATCGTTTTTTTTCGCATCGCCCAATTCCAATCGGTAAAGCATTGTCATTCCATCAACAATAATTAAATTAATATGTTCTTTCTTAATTTTATTCAAAATTTTCAAAAATAACTTTTTTTGTTCATCAAAATTAGTCGGTTGCATCAACAAGATATTTTCCAAAATCTCTTCCGCAGCATCTCCTACAATTTGTTTAACCCTATCAATAGAAAACCCCCCTTCAGTATCAATAAATAGAATCTTGTTTCCTTTTTTTGCTTGACTGCACGCAACCAAAACACAAAAATTTGTCTTCCCACTTCCTGCCGGTCCAGCAATCATAGTAATAATATCCTTTTCATAACCTCCAAAAAGCCACTTATTCAAATCATAACTCCCTGCAGAAATTCGTTCAGTTTTCATAATTTAAATAATCCTTCAGAATTAATAAGGTTTTATATTTTTAATTGTCATTTAATCACAAAGATTTTGCTAACCACCCAAGAAATAGAAGTCTTAATAAAACAAATTCTAAATAGAAAACAAAAAGATTTTTTACTTTAATTTCTTGAAATCAGAACTCAATTTATCTAAATCTTTTTCAATAGCTTTAACAGCATCCGCAATCGCTTTTTTTGCTGTTTTGCCTTTTGTCTTAACCAAAAGCTTTGGTCTTTTAGTTGGATGTTCTCTTCTCCAAGCAGCAAAACCTACATTCGCGTCTTTGTTAAGATAAACACGTAAAATCTCTGCAATAGTTAAATTTCCAAGTTCAACTTCAATTTCATCTTTCTCAGCTCTAAGAACATTAATTTCCATAATTTCGAACCTCCTTCAAACCACATTATAGGAGTTTGAAAGTCTGGAAATCATAGATTTCCATAATAAATAATTAAAAGATTAGTTTTTAAAGTTAATGGATTATCTCTCAGCTCCATAAAGCAATATGAAAATAGAATTAAGATTAATATAAATAGCCAGTATTCACGTAAAAATTGATAAAATTGTATTCTTTTTTCATCACAACCACCTCTTCAAAATGTATAAAAATAAAAGGGTTAATAATATAATTTCATTATAAAACTTCTTCACTTTCTAGTTTCTTTTTAACCTCTTCCATCAGCTCTTGTTTTTCAATCATTTCTTTTTGTTTTTTCAATCTTTGCAAATCCGCAATTGTTAGATTTTGAATAGTATCTGGTTTGAAGTCTAAAATCCTAACTGGCTCGCTTTCCATTACAGGTTCATAATCTCCTCCCTTTTCCCTTATCCTAATTCCAAGAAAATTTTCAAGTTTATTCACCAACCGATAATCATCTTCTGGCAAAACACCTTGCTCAATCATTTTTATGGCTGCTTCAGCTTCATGAATTTCCTGAGCAAGTTGCGCCTGGGTAAGATGCATTTTTCTCCTTGCTCTCATAATAATCCAGTGAAAATTATCAATCAATTTTATTTTTGGTTTTTCATCAACTCGAACACTTGGTTTATAATTCCTATCAATAATATCTTTCAAAGTAATATTCTGCTTTTCAATACTAGCCCTTTTTATCTTTTCTTTTTCAATTTCTTTTCTTTCCCTATCTGCCCTCTCATGAAAACTCATTCCTCTTTTTTCAGCCTCTTTCAATTGAAACGTTGTAGGCCTCCGAATAAGCGGAACATGTTCATTAAAAGAACACTCCTTACAAACCTTAACAATTCCGTTATCTGTTACAGCATCAAATAATCTAACATTCTCAGCCCCACAAAAAAAACATTCATCCATAAATAAAAAACAACAGAAGAATTTTTAAGGATTTATGTGATTAACCGAGATATTTTAAGATATCTCTTTTATTCTTAACATCCGTTATTTTTACTTTTTCGTCTATCAAAATTGTTGGAAATTCGGTAATGTTATATTGTCTTATAAGCAAATCAATTGAAGGCAATTCATTGTCCCCTGCAATTGGAATCAACATAACTTCATCCCCCTTCTCTTTTTTAATTTCTTCTAATAAATTTGAGAAAAAATTTTGTTTTCCTCTTTGTTCAGAAGAAGGATCCCGATAATCATAAAAATAAACTATATGATGATAATTAGAATTACATTTTTCTTTTATCTTTATACTATTAATCCAAAACAAAGTTCTCAAAAGATCAAACCTTTGGTGTTGAAAAATTATTGCATCATTAATCCTATTCGCTTCCTCATATTTATGTATTGTTCCTAATGCTTCTTCAAAAATTTTATCTGCAAAATCTATATTCGCCTTTATAGCATCATCACAATCCAAATCAATAATATCAAATGCTTCTTTTTGAATCCGCTGATCCAAAAGTAATTTTTCCGATTCAAGATAAATAGCATTTATTTTGTCTGCTCTTGAAGCCTCTAATTTATAACCCATATAAACACCAATATTAAAAATAATAAGAGTTACAACTAACGCTTTTAAAAAAACAATTTTCTGTGACCTGAATGCTTTCTTTATCTCCATTTTCTAATTCCTTTAAAATAATGATAAATTGCTGAGATCATTATAAGGGGATATATTGAAAGATAAAAGATTAAATAAAAGAGGATGTTAAAAATATTTTGCTTCTTTAATATCTGGTCTTTCATTATAATCAATACAAAAAGAGTAAAAAATCCTCCTGCAACAAACAAAACAATTCCCAAATAATTTAACACACTTGGTGTAAAATAAAAATCGCTCATAGTTACAGAGGTCCCAACATTAATAGAATATCCTAAAAAAGTATAATTTTTAATAAAACCGGTTACAGTCAAATAAATAAATATGCTTAAACCAATTAAACCCAAAAATAATTGTAAAACAAAAAAAGGCAAAATAAAAAGTCCCAACATTCCTTTCTTCAAAAAAACCCCCTTGTATTTGTTAATGCATTGTAAACCACCAAGACTCCATCTTCTCCTCTGTCTATACCATACCTTGATTTTATTAGGAACTTTTGTAGTTGCATACGTTGATAAACACATTTTTCTTTGATAACCTTCAAAGGCCAAATGCCATGTCGCTTCAATATCTTCTGTCATATTCTTTGGATCAAAGCCACCAATTTTTATCAAAGCAGATTTCCTATACAAAGCCAAAGGCCCAGGAGTAACATAAATAGCGTCAACATAATCCAAAAGTTTTCGTGTAAAAGCAATTATATTATACTCTATTACCTGAAGTTTCTCGATAAATTTGTTTCTATTTCTTGGAACAAAAACACATGTCACTGCACCAACCTTTTCATCGTCAAAAAACCCAACCATTTTTTTAAAGGAATCTTTAGCTGGAAAACTATCAGCATCAATAACAGCAACCAAATCCCCTTTAGCAATTTTAATCCCCTTATTAAGTGAATCCCCTTTCCCAGAATTTTTCTTGTCAATTAATTTCAATTTTTTGTATTTTTTCATAAGTTTTTTGACAATTTTTCCAGTATTATCTTTAGAACCATCATTCAAAACAATAACTTCCTCCAAATAAGGATAATCAACATCAAAAATCGCTTTAATAGTTTCTTCAATAGTATCTTCTTCATTATAAGCAGGAACTAAAACAGATATAGAATACTTATTTTTCGTCTTTGGGAAACTAAACAAAGTCTTTCGATTATTTTTAAATAAAAGTAAAAATAAAGATAAAAAATAAATTGATACAAACATATACCCTAAATAAATAATTGATAGTACTTGCATAACTTATTCTTCACTTTTCCCTTTTAAAGGATTATTGTGTTTAGATATACCAAAATAATCATGAAATTCATCACTTAAACTTAGCTCATATGTATGCCCTATTTTCTTTTTTTTAATAAGACCCAAATCAACAAATTTTTTAATATGATCATAGGCTTTATTTCCACGAATCTTAATTATAACAGATTGTTTGATAGGCTGTTTATATGCAATAATAGCCAAAGTTTCTTGCTCTGCTTTACTAAACTCAGAAGAACCAGTCGCAAATTTATTGATTATATCAGCGTATTCTTTTCGAACATCCATTTTCCACATATTATTTTTTTCAACTATCTCCATTGCAGAATCAATTTTATCATATTTTTCCTGAAGCTTTTCTATCAGTTCCTTAATTATTATCGGATTTAAATCAGTGTGGGAAATTAAATCCTGCATAGTAAGAAACCTGCCAGAAACAAAAAACACAGCTTCTAATTTTTTTAAATCCTCTTTTTCTTTTGCCTCATCAATTTCAGAGGCAGTTTTACTTGTCACCTCTGCCATGGATTAATTAACAAGAATTAGATTTTAAACTTTTTCAATCAAATCTTTCACATTATCCTCTATCTGATTTATTATTTCTTTTATTGATTTAATATCAGAAGCATCGCAATCAGAAATTTTCCATTTCATTATTTTTACTCCAATATCTGAAAAAAATTTTTCATCAAGATTATCAGCAACTACAACAATTAAATCAAACTTTTTAACAAAATCCCTAGTAGCTTGTTTTGGTTTTCCCTCGATTACATACCCTTTTTCTTTCATTGCATTTATCACATTCATTTCTATATAGGGTCTTAGTTCATCTAAAACCAAACCAGCAGACTCTGCTTTAATATTTGGATTTTTATTTAAAGAATTAAAAATTGTTTCAGCAACCTTGCTTCTGAATCTATTGTGTTTGCATATAAAAAGTATTTTCATTTTAAATCTTAAATCTTAATAGGGCTCCCATTCCAGACAAATTATAAAATTGCTCGCCTTCTTCAGTCTCAGTTGAAACAATTTCAACAATTGCACCAGTATTCTCAGCCATTTTAGTTAATTCGTGAGAAACATCTTTTTTCAGCTTTTTTGACAAAATCAGAATATCAACAGCCCCATATTCTAATGCCTTTTTAATATCATCATAATTATAAAATACCTTATCAGGATTTTGTCCAAGGGCATCAAAGAATTTTTCTAGAAGTTTCTTTTCTTTGATACTTTCTTGCTCAGAAAGAACATCCTGCGATTTCTGAACAAGCTCTTTCAATCCAGACTCATCTGCATCACCAATATCAACCCTTCCAATAATCTTTTCTTGGAGTTTTGTAACAAGATAATTTCCATCTAAAAATTCGTCTTTTGTAGGAATAGGCCCGCCGACTAAAATACCTTTTAATTTTTTCATATTAAAAAAAATCTTTTTCATTTCTTCTGCAATTCTTTTGTAAAAATCCTTAGTCAAACCTTCTGTAATCCGATGAAATCTCTGAGAACTCTGACCACCGGCCCGAATCTTGCTCGGAATACCTGAAGTCATTTTTTGCAAAACTTCAATTCTCTTCCCTTCTAAAACACCGATTGTCGCTTCTTTCCTATCCATAACTAACAAGCCATAAACATCGCTAACCTCTAATTGCTCTTTCAAAGCATCTAAAACAAATTCTTTATCACACCTATAAAGCCTCATTTTCAATGGTAGCGGCGGCTCAATACTCCATAACTGCAAATCTTGTTGCCCTTCAACTTTAGAAACATTCCCACAAAAAACAGCCATACCCTTTTCAGGAGTCTTTTTAAAATCTTTCAAAAATCTGACAATCTTTTCCAAAGCATCAATAACATTTTTTCTCGTTGCAGTGGATTTAATATTTTTTGCAGTAGATTTTTCAGCCTCAAGCTGTTTTTGAACAGAATTCACATTATATCCAGCAGGGATATAAACAGTAATTAATTCGGTATGCCGTCCACGAATCCCGCTCAATTTTTCAATAAGTTCTTCAAGTTCTTGTTTTTTTACTTCATCTCCCATCTGTTTTTATGCTATATAGCCTTCACAGGGGAAAGCTCGAAATTTTAATTTTGTTGTTTGTCATAAATCAAAAAATACAGGGGGGTTTATAAAATTACTTAGAAAAAGATTATTATTCGTTTTTAATAGTATTATATGTAGCCTTAATTCCTAATCCGACAAGAGTAATAATATCGCAAGGAGAAAGCACTCTTCTTAACAACATAGTATAAATAAAATTAAATTTGCTTGCTCCATCGCCTTCATTTTGATAATCATAATTTCTTAAAGAATCTCTTATCGAAGAAAGTAACTTTCCCCTATTACTAAAATCAATATTTTTAAGAAGAGTATATGCCAAAAAGATTTGACTTGAGTGATGGCTGTCAGAAGAATATATCCCCCTCACACCATATTTTGTACAGAAATATTTTGTTTGCTCATTGGAATTTTTAAAAAATGGTTGATTAATCGCATTAAACTCTTCTACTGCATCAATATATCCTTTATTATAAAAGTCTAAAACAATCTTTTCAATATTTTTATTTTTTATTGCACCGCCAACATTTACATTAAATGGGTGTGGAAGAATGATTAAATTGTCTCCATCAGATTCCTTAATTCTTTTAATTTGATCTTCAAAATTTAAAGTTTTATTATGAAATACACTCTCAATATTTTTCCTGTTATTAATATCAAACCCTTCAACAAGTAAATGACCTTTTTTAGTATGTCCCTCAATACCATTTAAAAGATACATCTTATTGCAATCATCTTCAATAACAAAAGCAATATTATCTAAATCGTCTATCTTCCACCCATATTTATTCTGCAATTTATTTTTATTGTCTAAAAGATAAGGTATGTATTCTGCATGATTACTATCTGTTATACACAACATTAAATTTTTATCAGAATTGTTCTGTTGATACCTCAAACACATATCTATAACCTTCTCAAGAGTAGGCGAAACATACCTATCTGAAAATCTTGTATGAACATGGGGAAGCCATAATGTTCCATTATTACCTTTCATAGAACAGCCCCATTAAAGATACTTATAAATTTTTTGCTAAATAAAAAATTAAGAAAAAAGAAAAAAAGAAATTAAGAAAAATTATTATTTATTGGGTTTACGTAAATAATATGCTATATTCTCAATAGAAGACATTACACCATTACGACGAATATCCGAATTCCCTGGAAGCAGAACCTTTGTTCCATCATTACGAGTTTCTCCATCAACAAATGTACTAAGCCGCACCATTGTAATATATGCTGGATCATCCCCAGAACTCTCTTCATCATAAAGATCTGTGCTTAAAACAACTTTTCCTGATTCTAAATCTCTCCAGGTTCCAACAGCCCATCCACCAACACCACACACATCAGGGTCCCAATAGCAAAATTCTCCTGTTCTTGCAGTATCATATTCACAACCAAGACCACTTGCTATTTCTTTATTAATTCCAGTTGTTTCTGCCTTTCTAGAAGTTTTATGAGACCACCCCGCCTCCTCATCATAACTATACTCTATACAGTCCCAATAATTACCAATGTATCTTCTCCTATGTTTAGATATCGTTTTAGTAATAGCCCCTTCTTCAAAAGAAACAGTTGTAGAAAAGTGTACCCCTGCAGCAGAGGTAAGACTCTTAACAGAATGAGATCTACGCCAAGAACTACTAGCAGCTTTCTCAGCTCTCATAACTCTCTCAATCTTTACTTTAACAAATCTGCTTCCAATAACTTTCTCTACAGTAATTTTTACTGGATAATTTGAAAAAGTATAACTCTCTCCTTTTTTCAAAAACCCTGTTTCTTCTGTTCCAATTCTAAAATTTACTTCTTTATTTTTGAAATATTTTACAAACAAAGCATATTCTCTATCCTCACCATCAAATCTAAAAGTAAAAACTTTTCCTCTTCTTAAATATTTTTTAACAGAATCTCCTACTTTTACTGTTGCATGCCCTGTAAACCATCCAGCGCTAACAATACTCAAAGTCATCAATAGAATTAACCCAACACTCGCAATTACAATAAAATTCTTTTTCATTTTGCACCTCCTTTCAATACTTATTAATTATAAATAACTTATTAAATAAGCTATATTCCTAAAAGAAAAAAAGAATATATAAAATTATTGTACTTCATCTAAACAATATTATGCATAGCAATCAAATCTTTTTTATAATCTTCTAGTTCTTTAGGAATTTTGATTTTTATTTCTGCCCTCAAACTCTTTCCAGCTTCTTTTTTCTTTTTCCAAACTTCTGAATTGAATTTCATTATTTTTTCAAAAATCTTTTTATCGTTCTTATTTTTACATATTTTAAGTTTCTCAGGCCAAGCTGAAATATGAATACTCTTTTCTTTTTCATTTCTCCTATAATAAACCTGATAAATCTCTTCTGTAACAAAAGGCATTATTGGGGCAATTAATTTTAAAATTATTAAAAGAGAATTATATAAGGTATAGAATACAGATTCTTTTTCTTGTCTTGAACCATTATAAACCCTAAACTTAATAAGTTCTAGATAATTATCGCAAAACTTCTTCCAAAAAAAATTCTCAACTTCTGCCTTTACCTTAGAATATTCATAATCCTCAAAGTTCTTTGTACAAGATTCAATTAAATCATTAATTTGACTTAAAAATAATCTATCTGTTTCAAGTAATTCAGTTTTTTTAGGAGAATATCCTTTCAAATTTATAAAAACAAATCTTGAGGCATTTTCTAACTTTTTCACAAATTTTTTTCCGGTCATCAAATCTTTTTCCTGGTAGTCCAAATCACCACCAAGCTTTGAACCTGCTGCCCAAAATCTCAATGCATCAGCCCCATATTTCTCTAAAACATCTTCTGGATTAACAACATTTCCTTTGCTCTTTGACATTTTCTCTCCTTTCAGAGAAACATTTCCAGAAATCATTATATTCTTCCAAGGAATTTTTTTCTCGTGCAAGTAAGATTTTACAATAGTATAAAATGCCCAAGTTCTGATAATATCATGCCCTTGTGGTCTTAATGAAAAAGGAATTTTAACTTCCCTACCAATTAAAGATAAAGCAATCTGAGGTGTCATAGAAGAAGTTGCCCAAGTATCTAAAACTTTCTGTTCTGGTTCTGCAATTTTGCCACATTTTGGACATTTTTTCTTAACCTGCAAAGGATCAATTGGAAGTTCTTTTTTATTAGCTAAAATAACTTTATCACATTCTTTACAATACCACGCAGGAATCGGAATTCCAAAATGCCTATCACGAGAAATCGACCAGTCCCATTCTAACCCATTAACCCAATTTTCATATCTCTTAAACATAAATTTAGGATACCATTTAATTTTCTTACCCTGAGAAATTAATTTTTTTTTCTTATCAAGAATCTTAATAAACCATTGTTGTGTCGGCAAAAATTCAATTTCAGTCCCACATTTATCATGAACATTAACAATATGAGAAATCTGTTTCTGCTCTTTTATCAAACCTGCATTCTCCAAATCCTTAAGAATTTTTTTCCGAGCTTCCCTAACATTCAACCCTTCATAACCTTTAAGATTCAAACTTCCATCATAATTCAAGATAATTTTTGGTTTTAGATGATGTCTATTAATTGCATCAACGTCAAACCTGTCTCCATAAGAACAAACCATTAAAACGCCAGTTCCCTTTTCAATATCTGCAGATTCATCAGCAAGAATTGGAACTTCAAAACCAAATAAAGGAACTTTTGCTTTTTTACCAATTAAATTACTATATCTCTTATCCTTAGGATTCACAAAGACAGCAACACATGCTCCAAGCAATTCTGGACGAGTTGTTGCAATTAGCAAATCCTCACCATCACAAGAAAATTTTAATGTTGAAAATAATGTAGAAGACTCTTTATCTTCCAATTCTGCTTGTGCAATCGCAGTCTGGCATTCAGGACACCAGATTGTAGGAAAATCTTTTTGATAAATTTCTCCTGCCCTAAATAAATCAATAAAAGAAGTCTGCGAAATCTTCTGAGAGTTCTTATCAATAGTTGAATAGAAGAGATCATAATCTGCAGAAATTCCTAGATTCTTCCATGCAAGTATAAAACTTGGAGTAATTTTTTTCAAAGTTTTCAAACATAATTTAATAAATTCTGAACGAGACATCTCTTTACCCTTAACATTATTCAATTTCTCTACCAGTCTTTCTGTTGGCAAACCATTATCATCAGTTCCAAAAGGATAAAAAACCCCCTCTTTCATCCTCCAAAATCTAACAATAAAATCTTGCTGTGCATAAGAAAAAGCATGCCCAATATGCATTGCTCCGGAGACAGTTGGAGGAGGAGTATCAACAGAAAATATTTTCTTCTTTTCCAAATTGGTTTTATAGATTCCTTCTTTCTCCCAAAAAGAAATTATTTTTTTCTCATCCACCATAATTAAAAAACAATAAAAATATTTATATACCTTCCCATTCTTTCATAATCAGGCGTGACCCCAATCTAAGGGAAGTTGAACGTCAAGAAACCGTAGGTGTCTTAAGATGGCAGAAAACATACATGTGCCTGCTGGATTCGGCGGGTTAATGAGATATAATGAAGAATATGCAAGCAAAATAAATCTAAAACCAGTCCATGTAATTGCATTTATAATTCTGGTTATATTGTTCAGAATTTTCTTACCAGTGTTTTTAGGATAATGGGTACGATGTTTAATTTAAATCCAAAAAAGATGCAAGCGCTCATGAAACAAATGGGCATGAGCCAAGAAGAAATTGACGCATCAAAAGTCACAATTGAAAAGACTGATGGCACAAATATCATTATTGAAAACCCCTCAGTAATCAGAATTAATATCCAAGGACAAGATAGTTTTCAAGTTTCAGGTGATGTCAGAACAGAAGAAGCAGAAAAATTTACAGAAGATGACATAAAACAAGTAATGGAAAAAACAGGAAAACCAGCAGAACTAGTTAGAAAAAAATTAGAAGAAGTCGGTGGAGATTTGGCTGAAGCTATTTTAGAACTAAGTGAGTAAAAATCTAATAAAACAAGATAATATTATATAATTAAATTAACATACTTCAAATTTTTACAGGAAAATTAATAATATAAAATATTACCAAAAACCTTATCTAATTCAAATACTTCTAAATATCAGCCTTGAGTCTAACTCAAAGGAAAGTCCGAGCAACTTCGCGAGTTGAAAAAATAAATTAACTTCGAGCGGGGTTGGGAGTTAAAGAAAACCTTGGTTGTTTTAGAGTGGAAAAGTTTATTGAATATTTAAAAATAGCAGAAGAAAAAATCCAAACAATTGACCATATGATTTATGTAACATTTCCACTAATTAAAGATAAAAGATTACTATTGAAGATTTTATCAGAATTAAACATTGCAATTTTAAACATTATAAATTCAATTCTCCAATACGAATATCTTTACAAAAGAATAAATTTGACAAAAGATGCAAAAACAAATTTGAGAATATTCATACAACAATGTGCTCCGCGCTATCAAATCACAGAACAGGAAATAAAATTAATTATAGAACTTTTAGACTTAGCTGAAAAACATAAAAAAAGCCCGTTTGAATTTGTAAAAGAAGAAAAAGTCGTAATTCTTTCAGAAAATCTCAAACCAGCAACAATTACCCTCGATAAAACAAAAGAATTTCTAATTATGAGCAAAAACCTATTAAAAAAAACCAGAGAAACCATAAAAAAACTATATTAACCAATTGCCAAAAATCGCAGATAAATATAAAAATGCTATTTCCCTATTAAATCTTATCAAATTTCTGGAAAAAGAGGTTAAAAAATGGAAAAAATAATTCAAGAAAAAATTAGCGCAGACCACCTACTTTATGTTAGTTTGAAATATACAAAAACATGCGATGTTATTATCAATTTAATTCTTCGTTGGAGAAGAATGATTGAAATAGCCATAGACAAGATATTAAAACATGCAAAAAAGAAAAAAAAGATTTCTTCAATTCCTACGAGTCCTGTAAAAAAAATTGAAGCGGTCAAAAAATTATTCAAAAAAGATGAAAATTTCTTAAAAGTGATAGATATGTATGAAATGTTCAGAAAAATTGAAGAACTCAGAAAAGAACGAATCGGAGAATTCAGAAAAAATGTCACATTAAAAGTTTTTTATCAAGGACAAGAAATAAATATCAACTTAGATAAATTAAAAGAATACGCAAATAATCTCGAAAAATTCATTAACACAACAAAACAGTTTTTATCTTCTAAATAATCACCTAATTTTACTCCCAATTTCAATATCTTTCTCAGGAGAAATTAACACAACTTGACTCTCATCTTCTGAAACAGCGGCCAAAATCATTCCCTGGCTTTCAATCCCACGCATTTTTCGTGGGGCTAAATTCACAAACAAAATTATTTTTTTCCCTTTCAAATCCTCTCTGGAATAATATTGTTTTAATCCAGCACAAACAATTCTCTCACCAATCTCTGCACCAACATCCAAAGTTAATTTGTAAAGTTTATCAGCACCTTCAATTTCTTCAACTTCTTTTATTTTAGCGACTCTCAAATCCAATTTCTCCCAATCTGAAAAATTAACAATTCCTTCAACCATTCTCTATTTTCCTAAATAAAATTTCTCCTTTTTTAATTTTTTCTGCACTAAATTGTTTTGTTATTTTTTCACTTGTCTCTGGAATAAATGGCCAAAGCAATTGAGCAATTTTCAAAATTGACTCTTTCAATTCATAAAGAATTTTTGTGTCTTTTATCTCCCAAGGTTTCTTCTTCTGAATATACTCATTACAAACATCAATAAATGCAAAGATTTCATTCAAAACCTTATCAAATTCATAATTATCAAACAAAGTTTCTATTTTATTAATCTTCAATTTTTTAATTAATTTATTTTCACATTTAGTTACACCATTTTTTTCAATCAAACCAGCAACTCTTGAAACTAAATTCCCAAGTTTATTTGCTAACTCATTATTATGTCTCTCAATTAACGCTTTCTCGCTAAAATCTCCGTCATCCCCAAAAGGTGTTGCTCTCAATAAGAAATATCTTGCTGAATCAACTCCTGCAATCGCAATCAATTCATCAACATTGATAACCTTCCCTCTTGATTTTGAAATTTTCTCTTTGTCAAAAGTCCACCAACCATGGGCAAAAATTTTTTTCGGAAGACTAATTCCGGCTGAAAGCAAAAAAGCAGGCCAATAAACTGCATGAAACCACAAGATATCCTTCCCAATTAGATGAACATCTGCGGGCCAGAATTTCTCAAATAATTTTTTATCATCTAAATATTTCACTCCAGAAACATAATTAAAAAGAGCGTCAAACCAAACATAAGCGATATGGGTATTATCAAACGGAAGTTGGATTCCCCACTTAAAACTATTTCGTGAAATACTTAAATCTTTTAATCCTTCTTTCACACGATTTATTACTTCTTTTCTTCTATGTTGCGGAGAAATAAAATCCGGATTCTCTTTATATAATTTGAGTAATTTATCCTGATATTTGCTAAGCCTAAAGAAATAGCTTGGCTCTTTTAATTTTTCTATTTTAGTTTTATGGATAGGACAACAACCATCAACTAAATCTTTTTCAGTATAATAAGCTTCACAACCAGTGCAATAAAATCCCTCATATTCCCCCTTATAAATATCACCATTATCATAAACTCTCTGCAAAATTTCTTTCACAACTTTTTCATGGTCTTTATCAGTTGTTCTAATAAATCGATTATATTTTATATTTAATTTTTGCCATGCATTTTTAAATTTTGGAATTAATTCGTCGACAAATTCTTTTGGTCTTTTATCTTTCTTCTTAGCTGCCTGTTCTATCTTTTTACCATGCTCATCAGTTCCGGTCAAAAAGAAAACATTTTCTTTGCCAAATTTTAATTGGTTCCATCTAGAAATAACATCTGCTACGATTGTTGTGTATGCATGTCCGATATGAGGAATATCATTGGGATAATATATCGGAGTCGTTACATAAAATTTCCTTTTTGCCAGCGAAATCCTGTTGCTCTGTCGTGTATAGGCACGACCTGATTTCGTGGCACCAAAATTTTTCTTTAAATTTTGTGCTGCCATATTACAAACAAAAAAAGAAGATATAAAAAACTAATCATTTTTCTAATTGCCCTATAAGATAATTAGCCAAACCATCAACATCCTCCCTATGGTAAAGTTTGGCATCTTTTATTATTCTTTTAAAAATAAATCTTTTAAAATTATATAGCTCAACTTTTTTTCTTGATTCAAAATTAATTAATTCATATTTTAATCTATTTCCCTTCACAACCCCTACAATTGGCACAGATTCTTCTTCTATCGGAGCAAAAAGATAATAAATCCTATTCTTAATTTCTTCTATTTCCCTATTTTGATTAACAATTAGGAAAAACCATTCCAAACACTCTTCATTCCTTTTTGACCGTCTAAAATTATATCTAACCTGCTGTTTTTTATCCATAGATTTTAAAATACAAAATACTTTAAATTAATTATTGTAACAGCCTAAACAAAAGAGGATGAAAAAGAAAAAAGAATCTCCGCGAATTAGGGAATTAAAACACCAAGCAAGAAGGAAAAGCATTAAAGAAGGAATTTTCGCGAGAATAAAAGATTCTTTTGGATTTAATTATATCTCTCCATTCGCAATCGCAATCAATTCAAGTAATTCAATGGTTGCAATGTTAAGTTCAATCCAAGGTTTGCTCGGACCTTTAAGCCAATTGTTTGGCTCAAGATTTATAGAAAAATATCCTAGAAAAAAAATTGTTATAAAAACTATTTTTTGGGAAGCAATAATGTGGTTGCCTTTGGCAATAATAGCTTATCTGTTTTATAAAGGAATTATAATAAATATTCTCCCTTTACTACTTTTATTATTTTTTGCAATATATGTTATATCGGGAAATCTGGCATATCCTGCCTGGTTTTCATGGATGGGTGACATTGTAGATGAAGAATACCGGGGAAGATGGTTTGGAAAAAGAAATCTAATATTAGGTTTTGTAACAATAATTTTAACAATTATTGCAGCATTTTTCTTAGATTATTTCAAAAAGAACCATAATATTATGTTTGGTTTTATTATTTTATTTTCATTAGCATTTATAGCACGGTTCGCCTCATTAAGAATTTTTCAAAAACAATACGAGCCAAAGATAAAATTAAAAAAAGGTTATTATTTTTCTTTCTGGGATTTTTTAAGAAGAGCTCCTAAAAATAATTTTGGAAGATTCACAATTTTTAGAGCACTAATAGGATTTGCGACCTCAATATCTTCTGCTTTAATTACAGTATATCTTCTTAGATATTTAAAATTCAGTTATGTAACTTACATGATGGTAATTTTATCAGGAACATTTTTTTCAATTATGGTCATGGAACTATGGGGAAAGTTTGCAGACAAATATGGAAATTATAAAGTTATGTGTATCACAACCTTGCTAATACCCACAATCCCCATTTTATGGATTCTTAACTCATCACCAGTCTATTTAATATTAGTTCCGTCACTCATAGGAGGAATCTCTTGGGCAGGATTTAATTTATCTACTAATAATTATATATATGATAATGTAAGTGCACAAAAGAGAGGATTAGCTGTTTCATATAACAATATGCTTCATGGTATAGGCATATTTTTCGGAGCTGGACTTGGAGCAATCCTTATAAAATATTTAACAATAAGTTTCATAGAACCACTTTTCTTAATATTTATTATAAGTGCTCTAATCAGAATGGGTATTGTGTTTATATCAATACCCAAATTAAAAGAAGTTAGAAGAACAGAAAAATTCAGTAACAAAAAAGTATTCAAAAACTTAATCCTTAAAGAAGGTCCAACAACTCTTTCTGAAGAAGCCCATCAAATAATGTCAATAAAGAAATATTTAGAAGAATAATACCAAAAACTTATAAAGAAATACGCGTATATTAAGTTATGTTCAATAAGAAAAAATGCAAACGGTGCGGAGAAAAAGTAAATAAAAATTTTGATTTCTGTCCTAGATGTGGCAATAAATTTGAAGACGAAGAAGATTGGGGGATGTTAGGAAAAGATGACCTCACACCTATGACAACTGAAATAAAACTTCCAATCCCTTTTAATACAATTTTTAATAGTTTAGTAAAAAGTCTTGAAAAAGAATTTCAGCAATTAGACAAAGAACTCGGCAGGGAAAAAATAAAACAGCAAAAACCAGAAAAGAACTTTCATTCAGGAGGAATTAGCATTAGTATTTCGTCGTTTGGAAACAAACCACCAAAAATAAAGGTAAAATCATTTGGCAACATTCAAAAATCCCAACAACAAGAACAACAAGTAAAAAAACAAATAAAAAAAATAGAATTACCAGAAAGTAAATTAAAAAAATTATCAAAACTCCCAAAAAAAGAACCATCAACAAACATCAGGAGATTGTCAAACAAAATAATTTATGAAATAAATATGCCCGGAGTCAAATCAATAAGAGATATTTCAATAATTCCGCTTGAAAATAGTATTGAAGTAAAGGCTATTGGCAAAGACAAAGCATACTTCAAATTAATCCCCCTAAATTTCCCAATAATAAGTCAAAAATTAGAAAAAGGAAAACTAATTCTTGAATTAGAAAATAAAAACTAATTCATAACTTTTATAAATAATTCATATCTAAAAATCTTATGAGGCTGTAGCTCAGCCAGGTTAGAGCACTGCTCTGATAAGGGATTTATTTTCTCAAAAAGAAGATAAATCATTAGACAGGCAGGGGTCCACGGTTCAAATCCGTGCAGCCTCATCGAGTAGTTTCGCGAAGGAGTAATTTATTTTACTAACTGAACGAGGCTATGAGCCCATTAAATTTATAAAGTCTTTAATGAAGAGATTAAAATGGTAAAGGGATTATATCATTATTTAAAAGAAGCATGGAAAAAACCAGATGAAAAAACTCTTAGAGAACGGATGATTGAGTGGAGAAAATCAGGTGTTTTCACAAAAGTCGACAAACCACTAAGACTCGACAAAGCAAGAGCCCTTGGATACAAAGACAAAAAAGGTTTTGTAATAATTAGAGTAAGAATAAAAAGAGGAGGACATAAAAGACCTCGTCCAAACAAAGGAAGACGAAGCAAAAGATTACATACAAGAAAAACTCTAAAAATGAATTATAAATGGATTGCAGAACAAAGAGTTGCAAGAAAATATAAAAATTTAGAAGTTCTAAATTCTTACCAAATAGGAAAAGATGGTGTAAATTATTTCTATGAAGTTATTATGGTTGACCCAAACAAACCAGAAATAAAAAATGATAAAACAATAAATTGGATTTGTAGACCAGCAAATAAAAAAAGAGCTTTAAGAGGCCTGACAAGTGCTGCAAAAAAATCAAGAGGACTTAGAAAAAAATCACGACAAATGAAAGTTCGTCCAAGTATTAGGGCCAGAGGACGAAAAGGAAAATAAACTCCAAATTAAAAAGTTTTTTAAATAAAGATTTCCTAATATCTACAATGAAAAGAGGAAATAAACAAACAGCATTTTTTATAACAGTATTCGTATTAACCGCATTATCATTATTCGTTCTACAATTTGAAATGACTGGGAATGTTATTTCAGAAGATTGGTGCCAAGGAGCAGATATAAATCAAGATGGTGTTGTTAACGATATTGATTATACAATTTTCAGTGCACATTATGGGGAAAATTGTGAAGGCCCCAGTTGGTGTAATGGAGCAGACATAAACAAGGATGAAATAGTTGATAATACTGATTTCAATATAATTGCCGTTAATTATAATAGAACAGATTGTTCATCAGGAACAGCAAAAGTAGTTGGTTTTAATAGTCCGTGTGATCAAGGAGGAGGAGAATGTTTTCCAGAAGATCCTTCAGGAGTTCCAGGAAACTCTTGTACAAAACTAAATAGAGAGTTTTTAGACTTATCATGCAATGAAGAAGGATACGAATGTTGTGGAGAAGTTATTCAAACTCAAACAACATCTAATTGTATAAAAAATAATGCAGATGTAAATAAAGATAAAAAAATAAACGACACTGATAAAAAAATAATTCAAACATGGATGGTAGAAGCTCAAGAATGTTCAAGCCCTGATTGGTGTGATTGTGCAGACATAAACCAGGATGGAACAGTTAATCAGCTTGATATGGACATCTACAATTCAGCATCAAAACCAAGAACATGCGGAGATGTAAATTATACAATTTGTGGTGAAGAATCTGTAAATCCAAAAGCATCGTGTGAAGCAAAAGGATTTGAATGGGCTAAAGATAGTAGCCTAGATGAAACCTGTGGAAATGCAGATACATTTGGCTGTTGTTGTAAATATGGATACAATGAAGCTGCGCAAGCATGTTATACAGTACCACAAAAACAATCTCCTCAAAATAAATCTACTCCGAATGAATCATCACACGAAGACAAAAGCCCTTATTATATAAAAAGCTCACAATTTAAAGAAGGATATACCAAAGAATTAAAAGAAGGTGAACAAATAAAATTCAAACTTAAAGAAAAAGATGGCAAGATTAAATACCACACTTTTGAAGTCATTAAGATAACCAAAAATACCGTAGAAATAGAGGTGTCATCAAAAACCCAAAAGGCAATCCTTGAAGAAGGAGACTCTACAAAGTTTGACCTTACAAACAATGGTTATTATGACCTTTTAGTAACTGTAAAGAAAATAAAAACAAACAGAGCAGAAATAAAAGTCAAGGAAATTAAAGAAAAAGTAACCTCAAAGGAACAGGTAACAAAAAGAGAAACAATCAATAAAGCAAGAAAAACTCAAAGAGAAGATTTAGGAGAAGAGGAAGAAGAAGACAATAACAATAAAATATGGGTTTATATATTGGTCTTAACAGTAATTTTAATTGTTTTCATAATACTATTATTATATCTTGTAGCAAGAAGGAGAAATCAACAATATTAATTCTAAAAAATGAAAGAAACAATTAAAAATTTAACAAAAGCGTTTATTGGCGAAAGCCAAGCAAGAAACAGATATACTTTTTATGCAAAAATTGCTAAAAAAGAAGGTTATGAGCAAATTGCAGAAATTTTTTTAATAACTGCAGAAAATGAAAAAGAACATGCTAAAAGATTATTTGAACATATTCAAGAATTAAAAAAAGAATTAGGAAATAATAAAGAGATAAAAGTAGAAGATGTTGCACCGACAACATACGGAAATACCGAAGAAAATTTAAGTTCTGCAATTAATGGAGAAAATTATGAACATACCAAAATGTATCCTGAATTTGCAGATATTGCAGAAAAAGAAAATCTTCCAAAAATCGCTGCAAGATTGAGAGCAATTGCAAAAGCAGAAGAACACCATGAAAAAAGATATAAAAAACTTTTAAAAGAAATTAAAGAAAATAGTGTTTTCAAAAAAGATAAAGAAATTTATTGGGTTTGCAGAGAATGTGGATATGTTCATTATGGTAAAGAAGCACCAATAAAATGTCCTTCTTGTGACCATGCTCAATCTTTTTATCAAAGATTATGTGAAGAATATTGAAAGGTAAATTTAAATACAATTTCTTCTTAATTAATAAAGAATAAAATGAGATACTCAAAACTTGTAGAGGTGTATGAACAACTTTCTTCAACAACAAAACGTTTAGAAAAAATAAAGATTCTTTCAAAATTTTTAAGATATCTTCCAGAAGACGACAAAGATGTTTTATATCTTCTTTTAGGAGACATCTATCCAGAGTATAGTGAAAAGAAAATAGGAATCAGCAACCAGCTTGCAATAAAAGCAATTTCAAAAGCAACAGGAATAAACACTACACAAATTGTAAAAAAATGGAAATCAATTGGAGATATCGGCCAAGTCGCAGAATTATTAATTGCGGAAAAAAAACAATCAACATTACACAGCCATATTCTAACAACAGAAAAAGTATTAACAAATTTAAGAAAACTCCCAGAACTCGAGGGAAAAGGAACAGTAGATAAAAAAATTGCTTTAATTACAGAATTATTAACATCTGCAAAACCAAAAGAAGCATTATATCTAACAAGAACATTAATTGGAGATTTAAGAATTGGAATAAAAGAAAGCACAATAAGGGAAGCTATGGCTGAAGCATTCTTTGACAAAAGCAAAGAGGCATCAAAACAAATACAGGATGCAATTGATAAAACAAATGATTTAGCATTTGTATTCAGCGTCGCAAAAAAAGGAAAATTAAAACATTTTGAAAAAATCTCAATTGAAATAGGAAAGCCTGTTAAAGTAATGCTCGCCCAAAAAGTAAAAAAAATACAGGATGGTTTTGAAGCAGTTGGAAAACCTTGTGCAATAGAATACAAATACGATGGATTCCGTCTCCTTATCCACAAAAAACAAGGAGAAATAATATTATTTACAAGAAGACTAGAAAATGTCACAAGACAATTTCCAGAAGTTGTTGAATATGTAAAAAAATATGTTAAAGGTCATTCATTCATTCTTGATTCAGAAGCAGTTGGTTTTAATCCTAAAACAAAAACCTACAAACCTTTTCAAGAAATAAGTCAAAGAATAAAAAGAAAATATGATATAGAAAAACTCCAAAAAGAACTCCCTGTTGAAATAAATGTTTTTGATATTATGTATTACAATGGAAAATCATTAATTAAAGAACCATTTGAAAAAAGAACAAAAATTCTCAGGAAAATAATTAAAAACCATCCATACAAAATAATAAGTGCAAAACAGATAATAACTAGCGACGAAAAAGAAGCAGAAGAATTTTATAAAAAAGCTTTGGAAGAAAACCAGGAAGGAATAATGATGAAAAATCTTAATGCGCCTTACAAACCTGGAAGCCGGGTAGGCCATATGCTAAAAATCAAACCTGAAGAAAGAGATTTGGATTTGGTTATTGTAGGAGCAGAATATGGCACAGGAAAACGTTCTGGCTGGCTATCAAGTTTTATTCTTGCATGTCTAAATGATGAAGATAAGAAAAAAGAAAAATTCTTAGAAATAGGCAAACTTGGAACAGGAATAAAAGAAAAAACAGAACAGGGAGTTTCATTTCATGAATTAACAAAAAAAATTAAACCACTCATAGTTGAAGAACAAGGAAAAAAAGTAAAAATCAAACCAAAAATCGTCGTTGCAGTAACATATCAGGAAATTCAAAAATCTCCAAATTATAGTTCTGGTTTTGCATTAAGATTTCCGCGATTCACAGCATTACGTCCTGATAAAAATGCAAATGATATTTCCACCCTTTCTGAAATTAAAAAAGATTATGAAGAGCAGAAATAAAGCTTTATAAACTAAAAAATCCATAATTTTAGTATTATAAAATAACAAAAAAGCACAATGGTCAAAGAAAAAAGCAATTATAAGGTTCAGAACATTGTTGCTACTGCATCTCTTGGAAAACCCGTTCCTTTAACAAAACTCGCTCGAACTCAACCAAATACAGAATATAATCCAGAAACTTTTCCAGGACTTGTTCTTAGAATAAAAGAACCAAAATCAGCAGTGTTAGTTTTCTCGTCCGGAAACCTTGTTTGCACAGGAACAAAATCAATTGCACAGGTAAAGCAAGTTATAGACGCTGTTATAAAGCAATTAAGAAAAATAAATGTTAAAATAACAGTAAAACCAAAAATCACTGTTCAAAATATAGTAGCTTCAGGAACAATCAACTTAAAACTAAATTTAAATTTCTTAGCATTAGAATTAGAAAACACAGAATATGAACCAGAACAATTTCCTGGTTTAGTCTATAAACTTATAGAACCAAATGCAACATTTCTTTTATTTAGTAATGGAAAACTTGTTTGCACAGGAACAAAAAACAAACAACAACTTGAAGACAGTATGACACAGCTTTTGAAACATGTCAAAGCAGCATTAAAAAACTACAAATAATTTTAATTTATTTCTTTTATTATTTTAAAAATATCAAATTGATTACTCTATTGTAATGAATCTTATACTGAATCATAGTTTGATTCACAATAAACTATAAAAAATCAGCACACCATCTCTTATCATGCCAGAAAAACCAAAAACAGAGGAATTGTTACTTGAATCAAAAAACTTTTTTGAATTTCATAAAAAAGAAATTGGAGAATCCATACGTAAAGGAACAAATGTTATTGAATTGGATTTCTCAGAATTAACAAAATTCTCAAATAAGATAGCAGATGAAATTCTTTCTAACCCTGAAGAAACACTTAGAATAATGGAATTAGCAATTGAGGAATCAGGTTTAATAAAAAACGCGAGGGTTAGGTTAATCAACTTGCCTGATGTTCATAGAATAAAAATTAGAAATATTCGTTCAAAAAATCTCAATGAATTAATCATGATTGAAGGAATTGTAAGGCAAGCAAGCGACGTTCGTCCACAAGTTGTAAATGCAAAATTTGAGTGTCCTAGTTGCGGAACAGTAATTTCAGTATTGCAAATGGAAAAAAAATTCAGAGAACCGAATAGATGCTCTTGTGGAAGAAGGGGAGGGTTTAAATTAATCAGCAAAGAAATGGTAGACACTCAAAGACTCGTTGTTGAAGAAAGTCCAGAATCCTTAACAGGAGGAGAGCAACCAAAAAGAATAAACATTTTCTTAAAAGAAGATTTAGTAGAACCTCGAATGGAGGAAAAAACAACACCAGGAAGCAGAATATTAGCAATAGGAATTCTAAAAGAAGTCCCAGTCCCACTGCATTCTGGAGGACTTTCAACACGATTCGAAATAGCGATTGAAGCAAATAATTTAATTCCTTTAGAAGAAACATTCGAAGAATTAAAAATAAGTGATGAAGATGAAAGACAAATCCTAGAACTCTCGCAAGATCCAGAAATATTTGATAAATTAGCAAAAAGTATTTGCCCAAGTATATGGGGTTATGAAGAAATAAAAAAATCCCTTGTATTGCAATTATTCGGTGGAGTTAAAAAAGAGCATGCTGACGGTTCAAGAAGCAGAGGAGACATTCATATTTTATTGGTAGGCGACCCAGGGGTTGCAAAGTCAGTAACTTTAAACTTTATGGCAGGAATCTCTCCAAAAGGAAGATATGTCGTCGGCAAATCCACGTCCGGAGCAGGTCTAACAGCAACAGTAGTAAGGGACGAATTTTTAAGAGGATGGAGTTTAGAGGCTGGTGCAATAGTCTTGTCAAATAAAGGCCTTGTCTGTATTGATGAATTGGAAAAAATGGACCCTCAAGACAGAAGCGCTATGCACGAAGCAATGGAGCAACAAACAGTAACAATCTCAAAAGCAAATGTTCAAGCAACATTAAGAGCAGAAACATCTGTACTTGCAGCTGCAAATCCAAAATTCGGGAGATTCGACCCATACCAATCAATCGCCCAACAAATAGATATCCCCCCAACCCTAATAAACAGATTTGATGTAATTTTTACTCTGCGAGACATACCAAACAAAGAAAAAGATGAACTTATAGCAAAACATGTTTTATCCTCTCATCAAAAAAGCGGGGAAGATATGATAATCCCAAGAGATTTATTCAGAAAATATGTCGCTTATGCAAAACAAAGAGTATTCCCAAAATTAACAGATGAGGCTGTTAAGGAATTAAAAGATTTTTACGTTAAATTAAGAAATGCGCCAGTTTCTTCAGAAAGCGCTATGAGGCCAATCCCTATTTCTGCAAGACAGCTCACTGCATTAATCAGAATGGCAGAAGCATCAGCAAAATTAAGACTAAGGGATAAAGTAACAAAACAAAATGCCAAAGAAGCGATAGAATTAATGAAATACTATTTAATGCAAGTAGGATATGATTATGAATCAAAAACATTTGATATAGATAAAATCACTACAGGAATTGCAACATCCCAAAGAAATAAGATAATTATTGTAAGAGAAACAATCGCAAGATTAGAAGCCAGATTAGGAAAATTAATTCCAGTTGAAGAGATTGAAAAAGAGCTTGAAGGAAAATTAACAGAAGAAGAAATTGAGGAAGCAATAAATAAATTAAACGCTTCCGGAGACATATTCAAACCAAGAAGAGGTTATGTCCAAAGACCATAATTAAATTTTTATATTTACAAAAAAATAAATGAAAAATATAAATGATGATTCTAATATCTCATAAATCTTTAAAAACTTCTTGAAATTCTCAAAAGAATATAATCTCATTAATAAATTATCTTAACTAACTACTCAAAAAGTAGGTGAAGAACAAATAAAATGCCGGAACAACAGTTTAAACGAAATGTAGCATACAAATTAAGAATAGGAGATATTTTAATTGGAAGCCCTGTAATAAATGGTGAAAGATTTGCTTTTTTAGAATTAGGCAATAAACAAATAATAAGGGTAAATTTAATAGCAAATATCATTGAAAAATATTCAAGTGAAGGAGAAAAGCAATATTCTTTTATGACTGTAGACGATGGCTCAGGGCAAATAAAAGTAAAAGCATTCGGGGATGATATCAAAAAATTGGCAAATATAACTGAAGGTCAAACAGTTTTGATTATTGGAGTTTTAAGATATTTCAATAATGAAATTTATATTTCCCCAGAGATAATCAGAAATATGCAACCAGAATATTTATTGATAAGAAAATTAGAAATAGAAAAAGAAAAGGCAAAAAATGCCCAGCCAATAGAAAGAGAGAAAATAATCGCAGTAAAAGATAATATTTTAAATATTATCAAAGAAGCAGAAGTCAATCAAGGAATTGACATTGATGAAATAATAATGAAAATTAGAGACGTCTCAACAGATATAATTAATCAAGAAATCAAAAAAATGCTTGAAGAAGGAATCATTTTTGAACCCCGTCCCGGAAGAGTTAGATATTTGGGATAAACCAGAATATGTTCTTTCTTTTAAATACAATACCAATTATACTTGCTCACATCCACCCCAAATCATTTTTTCCCAAACTTTTTATTTGCACGATAACTCAACCAAATTAAAGCGATTAATCCAATTAAAGAAATTAAAAATTTAAGCCAGTCTTCTGTATATCTCCAATACCCGCCAATTCCATAAAGAATCGTTCCAACCCCTCCGCCCATCAATCCTGCTCCAACAACCTCCAACCCAAAAACTAATGAACCGAGAGCAATTATTGCGATGCCTAACGGGATTGCAAATAAAAATATATTTCTTGACCATATCTCCTTTGCATTATCATATTCTTGTCTACAAGTATAATCTCTATCACACCAACCTCCTAATTCACCATCAATTTTTTTAGGATATTCTGTAGGATAAGGATTCCATTGCCCACCTATCTCCTCACATCTTTGCTGAGTTTCAATTATTTCTTGTGTCTTGAATTCCCCACAAAAATCAGAATATTTCGGCCTTTCATAAAAAGTATTAATTCCATAAATAACTACCGAAAGGGTAACAATCATAATTGCAACACTCAAAATAAAATTTTTCATTCTCATAACAAAAGAAAAAATAGAAGATTTATAAAGTTAATCAAATAAACAAATTTATGGATTATGAAAAACTTTTAGACAAAGCATACAAAGAAGTCAAACAGGTAAATACGTCTAGCGAAAGGTTTGAAATTCCAAAAATCGAAGGGCATATTGAGGGTAGAAAAACAGTTCTAACAAATTTTTATCAAATTGCTTCATACTTGCGGAGAAATCCAGAACATTTCCAAAAATTCCTTTTAAAAGAACTTGCAACATCAGGACAAAAAGAAGGAGACCGATTGATTTTAAATAATAAAGTACAAAGTGCAAAAATAAACCAAAAAATAGAACAATATGTCAAAGAGTTTGTTCTTTGCAAAGAATGCGGAAAACCAGACACAGAACTAATCAAAGAAGATAGACTAACTTTTATTCACTGTCTTGCATGTGGTGCAAAACACAGTGTCAGAGGGAAAATATAAATCAAAAGATTATAAAATCTTCAAAAAATTTTGATTGGAAAGGTTAAACAACACACAGCAATGTTTAAAAGTAAAATTATCTTATCATATTCAAGAAATTCTATGAATTTCTAATTAAATTTGGAGGAAAAAATGGTAGAAGGATATTGCGTAAAATGCAAAAAGAAAGTCGAAATTAAAGACCCAAAAGAGTCAACAACAAAAAGAGGGACAAAAATAGCAAAAGGAAAATGTCCTAATTGTGGAACAACAGTATGTAGAATGGGTGGAATTAAATAAATTTATTAAATTTTTGTTTTATTTTTTATCTAAGATGTTTGTAAAAATTCATAAATCTTATAGAGATGTTGTTGCAATTGCAGATAAAGAGTTAATTGGGAAAATTTTTGAAGAAGAAAAATTCCAATTAGACGTAAAAGAGAATTTTTTCAAGGGAGATGAAATATCTGAAGAAAAAGCAATATCACTAATGCAAAAGTTCATCAAGGAAGATGCGACGTTTAATATTGTAGGGGAAAAAGCAACAAATTCTGCAATTAAAGCAGGAATAATCTCCCCAGAAGGAATTAAAAAAATTAATAATATACCCTTTGCTTTGATTCTCTTGTAAAGAAGAGATTGAAAAATATTTTATATTCTTAAAATGGAACAAGACCAACAACAAAATCAACCAATAAGAGTAAAACTCCCAAAAGGAGAAGAAGTAATTGGGATTATCGAGCAAAGACTCGGCGGAAATAGAATGTCTATAAATTGCACTGACAAGGTAATAAGAAATTGCAGAGTTCCGGGAAGATTAAGAAGAAAACTTTGGCTTAGACCAGGGGATGTTGTGATTGTCCAGCCATGGGAATTTGACAAAGAAAAAGGTGATGTTATATTCAAATACAACCCCACACAAGTCCAGTGGTTAAAAAAGAAAGGATATCTCAAAACAGAAGATAACGAATTTTAAGAACTATTTTAAATTAAATAAATCTTTTTATACTCTATAAAAATTAATCAATTATGAATAGAAGAAAATTATTAACATCCCTTATTGCAATGCCTCTTTTATCTTGTTTTAAAGAAAAACTTCCAGAAACAGCAATTATTGATGCCTATCCAGATTTTTTTATTGACCATCAGAGGGGGATATTTGTAAGCGGAAAATTCCTAGGAGCCCAATGTTTTGCATACACCTTAAATGATAAAGAGATATTTTTAACAGATGCTCACATCAATCTTTTCATGGATGACCCCCACAAATATTGTTCAATAAGATTTGATAAGACCAAGTGTTTCAAAGATAGTCTAAATAATGAATATTTAACATTCGTAACACAAGATCCAAAAAACAATTTAAGAATTTCTATTAAGAGGTACGATGGATTGAAAGGCATCAAAATAAAAAAAGCAAATTATGGCCAAATTTATTTAATTGAAAAATTAATTATAGAAAAATAATCAAAAACCTTTTAACATATATTTTACTTATTCTATTGATTTACAATGAAAAAGATAATTTCAGACAAATTACCCAGAATTTTGAAAAATAAAAAGAAACTTGAAGAGAAACTAAAAGTTAAGATAACTAATAGGGGGAAAGAAGTTTTCATAGCTGGGAAACCAGAAAAAGAATATATTGCAGAAAAAGTAATTGATGCATTGAACTTTGGATTCCCCTTTAGCAAAGCGATGTTAATTACAGAAGAAGATTTTGTTTTTGAAATAATCTCAATAAAAGATTATACTAAAAGACAAGATTTAGAGAGGATCAGAGCAAGAATCATCGGAAAACATGGAAAAACACTCAAGACTCTTTCGCACTTAACAAAATGCAATTTTGAATTAAAAGATAATCAAATAGGAATAATCGGAGAATCTGAAAATATTGAGAACGCTCAAGAAGCTATAATTTTCTTAATCAGAGGTTCAAAACAGGCAAATGTTTATAAATTTCTAGAAAAACACCAACCTAAACCCCTCATCGACTTAGGACTGAAATAATAAGTTTTAAATAACAATCTCCATTAAAAATTTTAAGTTCCCGTAGCTCAGTAGGTAGAGCACACGGCTGTTAACCGTGGTGTCGGAGGTTCGAGTCCTCCCGGGAACGTTTCCAAAAGCTTTTATACTATTTCTTCTTTGTTATATCAACCCCGAGTCTAACTCAAAGAAGTCCGAGCAACTTCGCGAGTTGAAAAGATAAATCAACTTCGAGCGGGGTTGGGAGTTAAAGAAAACCGGAGGTTGTCAATCAACCTTGAGTCAAATTCAGCGGGAAAGTCTTAAGAAAACTGGAGGTTGTCTTATGCAATTAGATAAAGCAATAAAATCGCGGAAAAGTGTAAGAAAATTCAAGAACAAAAAACCAAGCTGGAAAGATATCATTGAATGTATCGACGCTGCAAGATTCGCTCCAATGGCTGGAAATAACTTCACATTAAAATTTATTCTAATCGATGACCCAAAAAAAATACAAAAAATCGCAGATGCCTCACAACAAAATTTCATCGCTGAAGCCAAATACATCGTCGTAGTATGTTCTGATAAAAAAAGATTAACAAATGCTTATGGTGAATTAGGAGAAAAATTCAATAAACAACAAGTAGGAGCAGCGATAGAAAATTTCCTATTAAAAATAGAAGAAAAGGGATTGGCAACATGTTGGATAGGTTATTTTGAAGAAGAGATAATAAAAAGAGAATTAAAAATCCCAGAGGATATTGAAGTTGAAGCTTTTTTCCCGGTTGGATTTGAAAAAGAAAAATCCTATACCAGACGAGCAAAAATTGATTTAAATAATATACTTTATTTTAATGAATATAAAAACAAAAAAATGAAAAAGCCTCACAAAGTTGATTAAACTTCTTCTTATTAATCTAATTCAAAAACAACCTAATTATAAAAAGAAAAATTCCCTTGGGGAAACCAAGGGATTATAAAAACAAATCTAATTCCAAACTTCTATTCCTAAATCAGAAATTTCCTTTGAAGCAGGGATTGCTTTTTCTTCAACACCTTTGCCCAAAACATAAGGTGAATGAACACCAGTCATAATTGTTATGACTCTAACCTTGCCAACAAATTCTTTGTCAATTCTTGCACCAATAATAACTTGTGCATCTGAACTGATGTTCTCTGTAACAATCCTGCCGATGTTGTCAAATTCATCCAGCTTCAAGTCAGGACCACAAGTTACGTGTATCAAAGCTCCAGTAGCACCTTTATAATCCACGTCAAGTAGAGGATGTGTAAGGGCTTGCTGAACAGCTTCAGTAACACGATTTTGTGTGTCCGCTTCTCCAATACCAATAACAGCAACACCACCATTCTTCATGATGGCTGAAACATCTGCATAATCCAAATTAATCAAACTTGGCAGAGTAATTGTCTCTACAATTCCTTTAATCATTGTAGAAATCAATTCATTAGCAACTGCAAATGCTTGTTCTATTGGCAATTGTCCTGCAATATCGACCAGTCTCCCATTATCGAGAACAATACAAGTGTCTGTAACTTCTCTTAATTCCTGTAAACCAAATTCTGCTTTATCAATTCTTGCTTTCTCACACTCAAAAGGCATTGTCACAACACCAATAACAACTGCTCCAGATTCTTTTGCTAATTGTGCAATTACTGGTGCAGCACCTGTTCCAGTTCCGCCACCCATTCCAGCAACAACAAAACACATATCAGAACCTGAAATAGATTTCTTCAATTCAGATATCGCCTCTTTTGCAGCTTCTCTTCCTTTATTAGGGAGTCCACCACAACCAAGACCCCTTGTCAATTCTTTACCAATAAGAAGTTTCTCATCAGCCTTAGTAACACTCAAGTGCAAAGCATCTGTGTTTGCCCCAATAATTGTTGCTCCGTTAATCCCTTTATTGAAAAGCCATGTCACTGCATTGCATCCCATTCCACCAACACCAATAACCTTAATGTTAGCTTTCCCTGCTCTTAACTCATCAAAGTTAATACTATGCGTATCTGCATTATCTATCGCTTCTTTTGCAAAATCTAAAACCATTTTCGACCTCCAGTTTATTTCTTACTCTTCTACGAAAAGTTTATATAGTTGATAGACTTTCGTCTATCATTAGAAATATACAATTGAGACTGATCAATCTCTTTTAAAGGCAACCATAAAAAGAACTTCTTCTTTAAAAAAATTTCTATTCTACAAAACCAGCAACAGAATCCCAATCAACAAAAAAATATCAAACAAAATTTCAAACTTACTTATCCTCATAACAAATCCTTGCTCTTTTATCACTTCTATTCCCCTAATTTTTAATATATTCAACTTAGCATAATCCAAAAACATGTGAGTATAATAACCTAGCCCAATAACCCAAAACCAAACTCTGTTAAAATAAAACAAACCAACAATAATTACAGTTATTAAAATAAATCCAATCCAGTGATGGATAAAAGTCCTACCAATAAAATGTCTGACAACAACAGCATTCCATGCATCTTTCAGGCTATAATCATTTTTGCGGAATATAAAATTTAAAAAATGGTCCAAATCAATAAAAACAGCGATGAGCGCAACAAAAAGAGCAATTTTATAATCAAAAAAACCAAACTTTACAAAAATACTTGCAATCAGAAATGAAAACAGGAAATGGCTTTGTGGATACATCTATTTAATAAAAGAAGAAAGTTTATTAATTTTCCCCCAGCTCTTTTTTAGGTTCTCGTTGCTCTTCTTCACAACAATTTTTAAGAAATCGTCACTAACTAAAATCTTCTTTTTGTTCATTATGGGAAATTCTAATTTTTCTGTACTACATAACTCAAGCATAAATCTCTTACCTGATGCTATTATCCCTGATTTCTTCCATCCGGCAAGTTTCGCTTTGTCATGTAATTCCTGAGCATCTTTCAAGGTTCTGCAAGCAACATGAAGAATGCATGGTTCTTGTTTGAATTTAATCAAATCAGATTTATCCACATTATTCAAATCTGTTTTTAGTTTTTTAAAACTGATTAAATCGTGATAAATTTTGATAAACAACCCGCTCTCTTTCTTAGCCCTGTCAAGCATTATAATAATCCTTCCAGAACAGGATGATGTCGTATAATAATTATCAAGTTTGTTTATTTTCTTACAAAGTCTGACAATTTTCCTATCCCAATCACCCTTAGAAGATTTATCTATTTTTGAAAGAATATCATTCTTACGTTTTTCAAAATTATTCTGCAACATTCTAACCTAAAAAAACAAATCTTTAAATAATTTAAGAATTTTCAAGAAACAGGAAAACGAAATAGAAAAAATAATCTAACCTTTCTTCAGAATTTTAGCATTAACTCCAAACTCTTCACATAATTTACAAAATTCTTCAGCGTCTTCTTCAGTCCCAACAATACTTCCATAATGTATTGGGATTGCCAGCGAAGGTTTAATCAATTTCGCGGCATCAGCAGCTTCTTCTGCAGTCATTGTAAATCTTCCACCAACTGGAAGCAATGCAATAAATTCTTTTTCATTCCCACCATAACCTGTTAATTTTTGCATTTCAGGAATAACATCAGTATCTCCAGCATGATATATCAAAACATCATTCATTTTTATTAAATAACCTACCCACCCCTCTTCTTTAGAATGAAAAGGTTTATCAACGTTATAAGCAGGAAGAATATTTATTTTAACGTTTCCCAAATCCAGTTCCTGCCCTGGTTCAACAATCTTCATTTTCACAGGAACATTAAACTTAGTTATCTTGCTCTGACAATCAGCAGGAATCACAAGGGTAGTTCCTTCTTTTACAACTTTGTTCATATCAGCAACACTACAATGATCATAATGACTATGAGTTATCAAAATTAAATCCGCCTTTTCGCTCGTTTCAGGAATATTATAAGGGTCAATATAAATCATACGAGAATTCTTAATCAAAAATCCTGCGTGCCCCAACCATTTAATCTCAACGTCACCAATTTGCATAATTTAAAGAATCAGGAATTGCTTTTAAAGATTTTCGTTATTTAATCTCTCCACCATTTTTGCAATTTCTAACATCCTTGCTTCCTGGAATTTATCGCACATAATTTGCATTCCTACAGGTACTCCCCCAATCCTACCAGCTAGAACACTAATAGCACAAATTCCCGCTAAATTCGCAGGGATAGTTAAAGCATCATAACTATACATTTCTTCAACAGAAATCTTGCTTCCAATTTTATGAGGTAATCTTGGAACTGTTGGACAAATAATAGCATCAACTTCTTTAAAGGCTTTTTCAAATTCTTGTTCAATCAATTTCTTCGCTTTCAAAGCCTGATAATAATACCTTCCATGATATTCTGCTTTTGAAATCTCGCTGCCACCCAAAATCCTCCTCAAAACCTCTGGTCCAGCAACTTCCTCAATCCTCTTGCCGTATCTCCGACCATCAAACCTTCTTGTAGCAGAAAAAAATTCAACATAGACCAAAGGATAATATGTCTCAATAGCTAAGTCGAGATAATTCAATTTAATTTTTTTAATTTTCCAATTATTTTCTTTAACTACTTTCTGAATTTTTTCATCAACCAATCTCTTAATTCTCTCGTCACATTTTATTCTCTGTAAATCTAAAATACCAATAGTCTTTATTGATTTCTTAGAACATTCCAAGCTTTGGCTAACAGAATCTTTTTCATCTCTACCCTGAATAACATTCAATAATAATTCGGCATCTTCAACGGTTTTTGCAATTGGTCCAATTTGGTCTAAACTCATTGACAAATCAATTAAACCATAACGAGAAACACTTCCATAAGTGGGTTTTATACCAACAACTCCACAATGTGATGAAGGATTCCGAATTGAACCTCCAGTATCAGTTCCCAACGCCATATCGCAAAAACCAGCAGCCACTGCCGCAACACTTCCTGATGAAGAACCGCCAGGAATTAAATCCAAAACAATAGGATTTTTCGTAGGCCCAAAAGCAGAAGTTTCGCCACTCCCCCCACTAGCAAATTCATCCATGTTTGTCATCCCAATAATCAAACCATCCTCTGCCTTAATTTTTTTTATCACAGTCGCATCATAAGGCGCCTTGTAATTTTCCAAAGTTTTGCTCGCGCAGGTTACATTAAGTCCTTTAACATTAATACAAGACTTCACAGCAATAATCTTGCCGGCTAATTTTCCAGCATTACCTTTTTTTATTTTTTCGTCAATCACTTTGGCTTCCTCTATCGCCTTAGGATTTAATTGAATAAAAGCATTTATCTTATTACCTTTTCTGTCATTTTTTTCAATCTCTGCAAGATATTTTTTTAAGTTCTCTACGACAGTCATTTTATAATCTCTTTTAGTAATTTATTTATATAATTAAAATCCCTATCATTCAAAATAATAACATCAAAATTTTCTTTGTATTCTTCAAGATTTTCATTAACAATAACTATATTTTTCATCTCTACCATCTTCCTTTCTCCGCGATGATAAAATCATCATTTTTTTCAGGAGCATTACCAAACATAATTTTCCTATCAATCTCAGCACATCCTCCTTTCCCCTCGTCCCTTTCAAACTGGTCTCTCTCAATAATTGGCTCTGCCATCTTCTTATCAACCTTCGCCAACTTCTTAGAAAAAGAATCCATAATTTGTTTTGCCTCTTTCTTAATTTGGTCTTTCTCTTTTTCAGAAACTTTATGCCACAGGAAATCCATAATTTTCTAAAGAATAACTTATTTATAAGATTATTTAATATCTAATAAAACAAAATCCCCCATACTGCCAACATTATAAACAATTGTCTTCCCAATTTTCTTTTTCCCTTTCCCCTCATGAATATGCCCGCAAAAAACATATCTAGGTTGTTTTTTCTTAATATAATCCAAAATAACTTTACTTCCTGCATGTTTTCCTTTCCAATCTTTTGGAATACCTGGAAAATTCACCTTATCCAAAACCCCATAAGGAGGTGCATGACAAACTAAAATATCAACATAATCAAACCATTTCAAAATTTTTTTAGCTTTAATTGTCTGTTTTCTTGCAGTTTTAATAGCATCCTTATCTTTTTCCTTAAATTCTTTAATCCAAGACATATCATTAAAGTGTTCCAAAAAACCTACTCTTAATCCCCCAATATTTCTAATGCTATTTCTAACAAGATGGAAATTTTTTATATTAGCAATTTCTGGCCTAATATAAGGCAAATTTATTCCTAATTTTTCTCGCTCTTTTTTTACTTGGACATCAGTAAGAACCCCCACATTTCCCAAAATACTATAAACAGGAGCAAATTTTGATAGAGATTTTAACACTTTTAAAGTTGAATTATAAATCTCCATATAAAGTTCTTTTTCTTGTTTAGGAGAATATTCTTTCTCTGGCAAACCCCCACTCTTCCTTTTTATATTCTCAAAAAATTTCTTTCTTGCCAAATCAGCTTTCCCAATATCCCCTGTTATTAAAATTAAATCTACTTTTTTCGGAATTCTCTTAGGCAACTTTCCATGCGGGTCACCAATAACTAAGATTTTCATATCTAAATTTAGAGAAATCAATTTAAAAACATATCATTACGGAACCAATCTGTCTCTATCTCTTGGAAATAGAACAGCCTCCCTAATATTTGGTAAATTTAACATTTGCATTAAAAGTCTTTCAACACCCATCCCCCATCCTGCATGCGGTGGAGCCCCATACCTAAAACTATCAATATAAGATTTAAAATCCTTCGGCTTTAATCCTTTTGCTTTTAATCTCTTCTCCAATAATTCAGGAATATGAATCCTTTGCCCACCAGAAGAAATCTCCACTCCCTGATAAATAGCATCAAATCCTCTTGATAATTTCTCTCCTTTTGGCATAATGTAAAAAGGTTTGCTTGATAAAGGCCAATCATGAACAAAAACAATTGTATCTGGAAATAACTCGCCAAGCTTTTTCTCTGCCTCAATACTTAAATCATCTTTATCCATCTTAACACCATTTTGTTTCATCAATTTTGCAACTTGCTCAAAAGTCATGTATTTAACCTTAGGAATTTTTAATTTAACACCTAACAAATTCAATTCTTGTTTATTTTTTTCAAGAACTTTTTTAACAATATATTGAACGCACCTTGCCAAAACATCCATAACAACAAACTCGTCAGCAAACGCCATCTCAAAATCAAATTGCCTTGATTCATTCAAATGCCGAGTAGTATTGTGTTTCTCTGCTCTCCAAACACTAAAAATCGCAAAAACTTTCTCCATAGAACAAGCCAACATTTGTTTGTATAACTGACAGCTTTGACTCAAAAAAGCCTTTTTATTAAAATACTTCACTTCAAAAAGTTCTGTCCCGCCTTCGCTCGAAGAACTAATTATTGAAGGAAGTTGAACCTCAATCCCCCCTTCATTAACCATAAATTCTCTAAATGCCTGCATCATGGTTGATTTAATTTTAAAAATAGCCTGGATCTTTCTACGATGCAAATCCAAAAACCTGAAATCTAACCTCTTAGGTAATTCTGTCTTTGAAAAATCAGAAACATCAATCGGAAGCGCATCTGCCTTTGAAATAATTTTAATTTCATCTGGAACAATCTCTCTGCCACCGGGCGCCTGTTTTGAAGACTTCACAGAACCCTTAACATAAACAACCGATTCAGAAGAAATTTTATCAAGCATCTCAAAAATTTCATCTTTAACCTTTCCTTTAACAGCAGTAATTTGAATCAATCCAGAAATATCCTTTAATAGAAGAAATTTTATTTTTCCCAAAGCACGAGTATTATAAACCCAACCAGCCACCTCTACCTTACCAGATTTCACATTTTTAATCAATTTTCTCTTCTCATTAAATTTCTTCAAATCAAATTCCATAAACAACAAAAGATTTTATTATATTTAAACATAACTAAATTTTTATATTAAATCTTTGTTATAAGAAATGGCAAGAGAAGAGTTGAAGAAAAAAGTTGAAGAAATATTAAAAAAATCAAGAGAAAACAAAGTAATAAATTTAACAATGGGTTGTTTTCTTGACAATAATTGCGATATTACAAAGTGCAGAAGCGACAATCACAATATAACAAAAAAATGTTGCCCGTATTATGAAAATAAATGCAGATTCGTTTTAGAACCATTAATAGAAGAGTATAATGAGAAATATAGATTATAAAATATATTATCTAAAAGATGTTATATGAAATATATAATAATCTACAATTAATCCATAAATTTCCTTATTAAATCAATAGCATCCTTTCCACTAATTCTTCCTTTAAACTTTTTCATAATCAAACCCATGTAAGCATTTTCACTTAAACCAGGTTTCTCTCTAATTAACTTCATAATCTTTTCTTCGATAACACTAAAATCTTCTTTCTTAAATAAAACAGCATCTTGAGGTTTAGTTCCTTTAGCAATTCGTATCATAACTTGTTTAATCTGGTCTTCAGAAATTTTCTTTTTCTTTGATTGCTCCAAAATAAAAATCATGGCGTCTCTGTTCAAAAATCTTTCAACTCTTTCAAAATCAATATTCTCGTGACGCGAAATTTCTTTTGGATAAATTAACAACATCTTAGCAATCAAATTAGGTCTATCAAAAACATTCAATAATTCCTTAAATTCATCAATTTTTTTTGATTTTAAAAGCAATTTAACCATCTCTAAATTTAATCCCGTCTTTCTTAAATCTCCTTCAATCTCTGATTTTAATTTAGGAAGAGTCTTCTTTACTTCATTAATCAAATCTCTAGAAACTTTTAAAAGAGGTAAATCAGTTTCAGGATACATTCTTGCAGCTCCAGGCATTGGTCTCAAAAATTCTGTAGTCCCGTCAGACAAAGCCCTCCTAACTTCAGGTTTTTTATCATTATTATTTAACTGTCTTTCAATTTCAAGTTCAATCGTCTTGACAAACATTCTAGGATCCTGAAAACCTTTTATTTCAACCCTTGGGTGCCCTTTAATTGATAAATTAACATCCTGCCTAATTGTTCCAATTCCTCTTTTAACTTTACAGCTTCTAAGAATCTCTCCAATATAAAGAGCAACTTCTTTTGCTTGTTCTGGGGTCTTAATATCTGGGGCAGTTGCAATCTCAATCATAGGTATCCCTAACCTATCAAGCCGATAAATAATTTGGTCCTCTGTCTTATCAATAATTCTCGCAGCATCCTCTTCAAGACAGATAGTTTCAATTCCAATCCTTCCTTGCTTTGTTTCAACATAACCATCTTGTGCAATTAAAACAGTTCTCTGAAAACCAGAAGTATTAGATCCATTAATCACTGTTTTTCTCATTACCTGAGTCAAAGGAAGAATTTTAGCATTTAACAAAAGCGCAATCTGAATAGCAATTTTCAAAGCCTCTTGATTAATCTCATGAGGAGGTTCTTCATCCAACTCAACTAAACAAGTATTTTCATTATAACCTTGATAAACAAATTCTTTTTCTAAACCAGCCTGATAAGCAGCAGCAATATCGATTTCTCCACTCTCTCCAGCAACAGCATGAAGTTTTCGTGTAATAATAAAATCGGGTTCTTCGCTTCTCAAAACAGACGGACATTCACAAAATAATTTCTTAGTATCCAATTGTTGGTGAATTTCCAATCCACATTTCAAACCCAATTTTTTATAATCCTTTTGCCCGCTCATAAAAAGAATAAAGCAAAAGAGTTTATTAAATTTTATCTATCAAAGACTTTTTAATCTTAACAAGAACTTTTGTTTCCCGAAATAAATCTCGAATATCATTACCAACAATTTGCTCAACCAACGGAGTCAAATAAAGCTCAATGTTCCTCTTAAAATCTATCTCGGTTTTTAAAGAATCAATCAATTCTTTTCTATCAGGACCACATAACCTCCTCCTATTTTTATGATTTGGCCCATAATCTATAACATATTCCTGAAGAATAGGATTATAATCAAGATTAATTATTTTCATATAAATTTAGAGGATTCAGAATATTTATAATTATATAGACTAAGATAACGTCATCAATCTCTCCAGATTTATTTGCAAAATATTCTTATCATCCACCTCATAAAAACCTTTTTTATTATAAAGAACAAGAGGGATTTCTAAAACTTCCCTTTCATTTGCACAACCAAAATCAGTTCCAACAGGTTTAATACCATATTTTCTTAAAATTCTTAAAGAAGGAGAATTACAAGTATAGTGAAGAATTACATTTTTGCTTTTAATAAAAAAAGGAAAACATTCAAATTTATGGGGTTTATGTCCTTCCATTTTAGCTCAGTTTATTAGATACGGCTATTCCTTTTAAAACAAGCCTTTCAAAATCAAAAAAATTTTCAACGCAAAAATTTGTTTTGATAAGATCTCTCTTAACTAATCCTTCAGCATATTTCCTTGACTCATAGTCTTCAAGTGAAACTATTTTTTCCATAAAAACATACTTCTCTCAAACTTTTTAAATCTTTCTATTTGTAACCCCTCTCCAATAATAACTATACGAAACATTTCACATAAATTTCGCAAACAAAACTTTATAAAAAAACAATTCCATAAATTATTATGGTCCAAAAAGAGGTAAAAAATAAAAATCAGATTAATCTATTTGGAACAAAAGAACATCCAATATTTAGGGCTCCAAAAACTTTTGGGCAAAAAGCAGCAGATTGGATGACAAAATGGGCAGGTAGCTGGGCATTCATAATTGGTTTCTTAATATTCTTAGCTATATGGATGACGATTAATGTATACTGGATTAGAAAATACAATCTAGGAGAACCTTTTGACCCTTATCCATTTATACTTTTAAATTTAGTCCTATCTTGTTTAGCAGCAATACAAGCGCCAGTAATTCTTATGTCTCAAAATAGAGAAAATCAAAGAGATAGGTTAAGAGCCCAATTTGATTACGCAGTAAACAGAAAAGCAGAAAAAGAAATAAGAGAAATTTTAACAAAACTTGAAAAAATTGAGAGAAAAGTTAGTAGAAAAAAATAATCATTCTTCTAATCTATCATTCAATTCATGTGCAAAATTTTCTAACATTTTTTCTTTAATAGATTCTTTTGATTTTGCCCATTCTTTATGACCTAAAACCCATCCTAATTTTACAAAAGCTGTTTCTGCCAACATATCCTCCAAATAAATAATTCCTGTTTCCAAAAGTTCCCGTCCATTAGAATAAACCCAAGGATTCAATCTTCCATAAATCGTTTGAGCTACTGCACAAACTACAACCCCTTTTTTCTGAATTTCTTTCAATTTATTAATCCAGCTTTTTCTCGCTCTCCGTGTAGGAGCATGCCCTAACCCAGACATTTCTAAAATAATTCCTTTGTATTTTTTCCGAGCATAATAATCCAAAATATTCGGGTCCTGTCCAGGATAAACTTTAACTAAAGCGATTTTTTCTTCGAATTTTGTGTCCAATTTAACCTTACCTTTCTGCCTAATTTTATATTCTGAAAGTGCCTGAAAATAATCTGGAGAAATTTTTGCAAAAGGAGTCGCATTTATAACCTTAAAAGTATCTCTTCTTGAGGTGTGCATCTTTCTAACTTTTGTTCCAGGCATCGCATAACAAAAATCATCATTACTGGTCGCATGTCCAACCAACATTACCTCTGCAATATCTGAAATTGCAGCCAATGCAGAACATTGAAGATTTAAATTTGCATCTGATGAAGCACGGTCAATACTTCTCTGCGAATAAGTCAAAACAACCGGCTTATTCAAATCTCTCAAAAAGAAACTCAGTGCGGCAGAAGTATAATGTAAAAAATCAGTTCCATGAGTGATTATAATTCCTTTGATATTATTATCATTCAACAGCCTAACAGCAACCCGCGCAATTTTTTGCCAGTCTTTGTAATCCATATCCTCTGATGCCTTCATAAAAGGAATCTCGACTTTTACAATATTAACTTTCTCAAAAAGCCCCGGATAAAATTTAAATAAACTTTCCGGAGTATCAAGCCAATCAACACCCCCTTTCTTAGGATTCAATCGTGCAGCAATTGTCCCGCCAGTAATTATCATAGCAATATTCGGTTTCTCTTTATCTTTTTTTATTTCAATCTTCTCTTGTTTATCAAAACCCTTTCGGATAACCTTAACCTTCAAAATCTCTTTCCGAATAATTCCAATATTATAACCAGAATCAAGCTTTAACATTACAATCCCTTTTTCAGATTTTGGCGTCTCTAATAAAGTCCCCTGATATTCTTTTTTTATCAAAGATATCTTAACATAATCGCCAGATTTTGCTTTTATTTCGACCATAAAAAGAAAAGAAGAATCAATTATAAAAACATTTCCAATAACTTAATAAATTACATCTTCTTTTTCTAAACATGACAAAAGCAAAAATAGGTCTGGAGATTCACGGTTATATAAATACAAATGAAAAATTATTTTGTACTTGCAAAGCAGAACATGGTGCAAAAATTTCAAAGCCAAATACGAATATTTGTCCAATCTGCACAGCCCAGCCAGGAGCAAAACCAATGCTTCCAAATTCAGAAGCAATAAAAAAAATAATTCAAATCGCATTAATTCTCGGATGTAAGGTGAATAAAAAATTAACATGGCAAAGAAAACACTATGACTGGCCGGATTTACCAAAAGGATATCAGAATACAATTTCTGGAACTTATGCAATTCCTGTCGGAATAAATGGGAAATTCCAAAGTATTGGGATAACAGAAGTCCATTTAGAAGAAGACCCTGCAGCATGGAATCCTAAAACAGGAGAAATAGATTATAATCGCTCAGGGAGCCCTTTAGTTGAAATAGTAACAGAACCAGACTTCAAATCATCTGAAGAAGTAATTGAATGGCTTAAACAATTAATTCTAACATTAAGCTATATCAAAGCAATTGACAAAAATGCAGGAATAAAAGCAGATGTCAATATTTCAATTTCTGGGGGAAAAAGAGTTGAGATAAAAAACATAAACTCCTTAAAAAATATTCAAAAAGCAATAGAATACGAAATCCAAAGACAGAAAAGAGAAAAACCAAAAATACAAGAAACGCGAATGTTCGACGAGAAAAAAGAAATAACAATAAAAATGCGAACAAAAGAACAAGCAGAAGATTACAGATTTATTTCAGAACCAGATTTACCTGTTATAAAAATAGAAAAACAAAGAATTGAAAAAATAAAATCTTCTCTTCCAGAAAGTCCACACATAAAACTAAAACGATTAATTAAAAAACATAGAATAGAAAAAAAACATGCAGAAATCTTAACAAAAAAATTAGACATTGTAGAATTTTTTGAACAAGTTATTGAGAAAGTAAATCCAAAATTAGCAGTTCCCTGGACAACAATTGAACTTTTAAGTGTCTTAAACTATAACAAAAAAGAACTAGAAGAAGTCGATATTAAACCAGAACATTTTATAGAACTTTTAAAACTTATAGAAAATAAAACACTAACAGAATTAAAAGCTCAAGAAATTTTAAGACAGTTTATTCCAAAATCATTCTCTCCAAAAACACATGCAAAAAAACATAAAAAAATTTCAGAAAAATCAGAAATAGAAAAAATAGTGAAACAAGTAATAAAACAAAATCCTCAAGCAATAGAAGATTATAAATCCGGAAAACAAGAAGCCCTTAATTTTTTAATAGGCCAGGTAATGAGAGCCTCAAATAAAAGAGCAGATTATAAAACAACTAAAGAAATTCTAATAAAAATTTTGCACTAATTCCCATAAAATTCCCAATACAAAAATTAAAGTCAAAAATCCTATTATCCACCAATTAACAGGAAAAGAATATTCTGGTTTTCTATCCCCCTTCTTTTTTGCATTTTTAATTATAAACAAAATCAAAATCCCCATAACGCCTCCAGAAACCGCCCCACCAATAGAAAGAATATTAGTAAATGAAAAAAAATCAGACAATTGGGTAATTACAAAAAGAACTATCGGTAAAATTGCTGACAAAAACCAAGCCCATTTTTTACTGAATCTCTCATCAAACATCAAATTTTGCAACATCGCATTTCCTAACGCAAGGTAAGAAGTAAACATTGTAAAAATACCTAAAAAAACAAAAAGGGTCCCTAAACTTAAAGTTGCTATTTGAGGTGTATCCAATCCCTTAAACCCAACTACAATAAAAGCAAATAAAATATAAAAAATTACAGAAACCAATGTTCCAAAAATCAAAACATGCTTCATTAATTTTTCATTTCTCTTTAAAACAATTTCAACTTCTGGAATCGCATGAAAAGACATTAAAGCAAAAAGAATAACCCCAAAAGGCAAGAAAATATTTGCCAAATTAAAATAATAAAAATTACGCACATTAATATCATCCAGAAAAATAAAGAGTGCTAAGAAGAGCAAAAATAAAACAATTGCAACCCCAATTTTTTCAAATCTTTTCAAAGATTTCATCCCTCTCCAAAGCAAAACCGCCATAAATAACCCAAATAAAATTCCAATAAAAAGATAATAACTCGAATCTCCAAAAATCAAAAAACTAATACTTTCAGCAATACCAAGAATATAGGCAATAATAGCTGCATAAATACCAAAAAAAGTAGCGAACTCCATAATATAATATCCTTTTTTACCAAGATATTTTTGAGCATATCCTGCAAGCTGATGATTCCCTTTTGTCCTAAGAGAAATCTCACCAATGTAAAGATTAACCATAAGAATTATCAAACCAACAAAAACAATATAAAATAAAGCCACAAAAAATCCTGCTTGCGCTGCGACATATGGAATTCCCAAAACCCCTGCGCCAATACAGGTTCCAACTAAAATTGAAACTGCAATAAGAAATTTCTTTTTATCTTGATTCCCCATCCCACTAAAAAATTTCTGTGAAATACTTTTCATTTTATCCTCTTTTAAATATAATTTAGAACGGGCTCGGGAGGATTCGAACCTCCATCAACTGGGTTTTCCGAAGACGTCTGCGATAAAACGCAAACTCTCGCCGAAACCAGGTATCCTATCCGTTGAACGACGAGCCCTGTATAACCTCAACTCCATTTAATCTAACTTAAATTTGATAATAAAATTAATAAACGTAGGTTTTTATATTTTAATATCTATAAAAAGAAGTGAAAATGCCATTAAAAAAACATCACAAAATTCTAATTGGAAGTATAAGTTCTTTAATAGTAATAGCACTTATATTGAATAGTGTCGCATTATATCTCTTATTCATAAAAACAACAACAGACTATAGCAAGTTAGAAACAAAAATAGCTGATAGCCAAAGCAAGATAAGAGAATTATCAGAAAATTTAATTGAGACGAAAGAAAGCTTAGGTTCCATAAATACAGAATTAAGTGAATTAAAAGCAACAGCAAGTTCTGATTTTTCAGGAATAATTGAAGAAGCAATTAAATCTGTTGTAACGATAAGAACAGATGTAGCACAAGGAACAGGATTTATAATTACAGAAGATGGTTATATTGTAACAAATGCCCATGTCTTGGTGGGCGGGCATGAAGTATATGCAATAACATTCAAACAAGAAAAAATTCCTGCTAGCTTTATTGGGTATAATGGAGATTTAGATGTTGCGTTATTAAAAATACCTGGAAACTATGACAGATTAGATTTCGCAGACTCAGACAAGGTTCAAATTGGTGAAAAAGTAATCGCAATAGGAAATCCATTAGGATTGCAATTTTCAGTAACAGAAGGCATAGTTTCAGGGGTCCATAGAAAGGGGATGAATAATCTTGAAGCATATATACAAACAGATGCTGCACTAAACCCAGGAAATTCAGGAGGCCCATTAATAAATAAAAAAGGAAAAGTCATCGGAATAAATAACTTCAAAGTCAGTGGTGGCGAAAGCCTAGGCTTTGCACTTGAATCAAATTATCTAAAAAGCACAGTTAATTCAATTGCACAACAAATTTTAAATCAAACATTAATATAATGAAAAATCAAAAAAAATCTCAAGAAGGTCTAACAGTAAAAAAAGATAAAAATTTTAGCAGATGGTATAATGAAATTCTCAATAAAGCAGAAATTATTGATTTAAGATATAATATAAAAGGGTTTATAGTTATACGTCCTTGGGGAGCGATGATAATAGAAAATATCTATAAGATCTACGAAAAAGCTCTTCAAGAAGAAGGACATAAACCCTCTTTTTTTCCAATTGTAATCCCTGAAAAAAATTTCAAAAAAGAATCATCTCATGTTAAGGGATTTAGTCCAGAAGTTTTTTGGTTACAAAAGGTCAAAGGCGAAGACAAACTGGCATTACGTCCAACATCTGAAACTGCTTTTTACCAAATGTATTCATTATGGATTAGAAGTCATAGGGATTTACCATTGAAATTATACCAAAGAGCAAATGTTTTTAGATGTGAAACAAAAGCAACGAGACCTTTAATTAGGGGGAGAGAATTTTATTGGATAGAAGCACATGACGCATTCTCTACCAACAATGAAGCAGATAAACAAGTTCAACAAGATATAACAATAACTGAAAGAATAGTACACAACAGATTTGGTATTCCTTTTTTACCTATGAAAAGGCCGGAATGGGACAAATTCCCAGGAGCAGTATATACTATCGCGGGAGATTGTATGTTACCAGATAACAAACTATTACAGATATTTACAACACACAATTTAGGAAATAATTTTTCAAAACCATTTAAAATAAAGTTCAAAGATAAAGATGGTAAGGAAAAATATGTTTGGCAAACTTGCTATGGCCCAGGAATATCGAGAATATTAGCATCAATAATATCAATCCATGGAGATGACAATGGACTAATTATCCCTTTTTGTATTTCTCCTATACAGGTAATAATAATCCCCATATTTAATTCAAAAAATCAAGATAGGATAATCTCTGAATCAGAAAAGATAGCTACTAAAATAAGAAGCTTTGGAATAAATGTTGAAATAGATATAAGTGAAAAAAGGCCTGGTGAAAAATATTATGAATATGAATTAAGGGGTGTTCCGTTCAGATTAGAAATAGGAGAAAAAGAGATCAAATCAAAAAAATTAACTCTATTTATAAGGGATACAAAAAAGAAACAAGTAATTCATATCGATCAACTTTCAGAATTAAAAAAACTTGGAGAACAATTTGACAAAAGATTAAAAACAAAAGCAGACAATTTTATGAGAGGAAAAATAGTTAATTGTAAGACGAAAGAACAAATTAAAAAGGCAATTAAAGAAGGAAAAATCGCAAGAGTTAATTTTTGTTCGATTAAAAAATCTGGAGCAAGATGTGCCGAATATATCGAAAAAGAAATCAATGCGGAAGTTCGTGGAATTCTTGGAAACAAACAAGAAAAGCCAATAGACAGATGTATTATCTGCAATAAAAAAGCAACCCAGGTTGTTTATATCGGGAAATCATACTAACAAATATTAAAAAAGGCTTAGCTTACAAAACCTTACTAATTCTCATTCATAGTCATATAATTCAATTCATCTTCTAAACGAAAAGTAAGCTCCATCAAATTGCTAAGCTCTTGCTCCACTTCTTGTTCCATCTTTTGTTCTCTCTCCTTTTTCATTTTATTTAATTAAATCCCAAAATCCAATCCAGAAGTTTTTCAGGCCTGAATTAACAATAAGAAACAAAACCCCTCATTCGATTCAGGCCCAAAAAACGACTGAATCAAATTAAGGGACATTTAATTGTAGACACTAAGTTAAACTTGCCATACATACCCCAGGCAAATTTATACTTAGTCCTCATAAAAAAAATAAGAATATGGGGTTTATAAGAATTTCTATTCATTGTTAGATAATTACCCAACAAGCTCATTTAATTTTTCCCTAAATTTTTCTAGATCTTCAACTTTAATCTTAGCGCCAACAGCATCTTCATGCCCCCCGCCAGTAGCATCCTCCAAATTTTCAATGGCCTTTAAAATTAAATCCCTAACATTTTTTCCTCTTACAGAAATATTCGCCTTAACTCCACTAACATAAACAACTACTATAATTTTTTCAGGAAACTCATAGCTAAGCTGATTAGATAAATCAGAACTAATACTCAAATCCCCCCCATATTGAAAAAATAAAATTTTTCCGTCTCGTTTATTCATCCTAGCTTTATCCAATAACTTTTGATATCGAACATTAATCTGTTTAAAACGATGATGCATAGAATATGTCTTAGAATTCTCCTCTAAAACCTCATAAGGGGACTTAATTTTCAATAAAAATTTCATCATATTAACAACATTTGTGGTTCTATCCTTTAAAGCAAAACTAAAAATACGTGCAATCTTGCCAATCTGAGATTTATAAAAAATATCAAAAGCATTTGTAGAATCAATTGCCAAATCAGGATATTTCATTCTAAAAATTTCATAAAAATCTGGAACAAATTTATCAGAAATGCTACCAATAACTGCAAGCCACATATCATCTTTTTTTTCAGTAATCTGATAACATAAATAAGTCGTCGGTTCATTTCCAGAATTATTTAGGGTGGGATTATAATAATTAATAAAATCAGGAATAGTTTCTTGAATATCATGATGGTCAATCCAAACAACAGGAATATTTCTCTGTTCAACTTTTTTTAAAAAATCTTTTGAAACAATTGGCTTATCCAAAATGAAAATATAATCTGCATCAAGTTCATCCACTTTTCTAAAATAACCCTCATTTAAATCAGGAAAAGATTTAACAGCAACTCCTTTCCCCCTCCCAAGCCACCGAGCTAATAAAAGAAAACTACAAAGACCATCAGGATCATTATCAAAAAAGAAAACAGGGTTTTGTGCTTTTTCGAGATGTTCTTTAATTTCATCTATTTGGGTAGGGGTTAACATTTTAAATTTTCTTTCCAATCATTATTTTTTCTTTTAAATTTCCTATTTCCTTCTTAAAAGATTCTACATATTCTTTTTTCTTGAAAATTTTAAGAAGAGATTCATCATCTGCATTTAGAATAGCATCTAAATTCTTAAAGGTATTTATTAAAGATTTTATATCCTTCTCAAGAAGATTTGTCTTACTCAAAAGCCGAATTCCCCTAGGAGAAATATTCCTATCATGAAGCTCGTCAAAAAGCATCCTCGAAATATTTTGAGTCTCCAATAAAAAATCAAAATTCATATTTTTTAAAATATTATCTGCACGAGAAGATTTTGAACCAAAATAATCTTTTAAAATAAGTTCTTTTTCCTTATTTAAATTTCTAGTCAATTCTTTTAATCGCATACTGACAACAATCCCTTCTTTACCTAATTCTACAAGATATCTTTTCACCATAGCAGAAATCTGGTTAATCATCTCTGCTCTCTGCAGAACAGAACACACATCGCTGGTTGTAACCAAATTGTTAACTTCTAAAATATTCAAGCTTGATAATAATTCGTTAAAAATTTCTTTTTGTTTTTCCAAAACCTGCAAAGTCTCTGCAGCCCTTCTAAGAATTTCAGAACTTTCTCCGAGCTCATATTTTATATTTCTACAATAAAGTGTAATTTTGTTTTTTCTCTCAGAAACAGCTATAACGATTGTTCCTATTTGTTTTGCAGTCCTCTCTGCAGCTTTATGTCTTGTCCCAGTCTCCTTGGTAGGAATTCCGATATCAGGAACAAGATGTACATTCGCATAAATTATCTTTTTCATATCATTTGAAAGAATAATCGCCCCATCCATTTTTGCAAGTTCAACCAATTTCTGAGGACTAAATCGGCAGTTAATTTTAAAACCGCCTTCAATAATATCTGAAAGATTTGATTTATCAATAACAATTAATGCCCCCAATCCTGCCCGAAGAATATCATCAAGTGCAAGTCTTACAGAAGTCCCAGGAGCAAATATTTTCAAAACATCAACTAATTCTAATTCCCTTTCTTCTGATTTTTTAACATTAACAGCATTAGTTTTCTCTTTCATTCTAAAATAAAAGTCCTGAATTATATAAATTTTTGTAGAAAATCTTATTCCTTATCTTTATTTTTCAAATAGTCTAAAATATTTGCTACAAGAATAGGAAAAGCCAAAGTAATATCAGCCCGCATATCGCAGATAATTCCTTGCTCCTCAATCTTTCCCCAAGATTTTGCCTCCCTTATCTGCATTCCACTAACCCCCCCATGTTCTGGACGGTCCATTGTAATCTGTATAGTATATCTCAAAGACTTCCCTGAAACCTGCATCATCAATGGAACAAAATGTTTTGGCACACCCCCGCCCAAAATCAACAAACCAAAAGTCTTTCCATCCTTCCAGGCAAAATCAAAAAAATCTTTTATATCAAGTTGAGGATTAACATTAAATTCCTTAAACTGTGAATACATCCATACCTGAAAACCAAGAACACTATCAGTCAAACTTGGACAAAAAATAGGAACATTCATATCATAACATGCTTTAATTATAGAATTCTCGTCATCTACATGCGCTCCAAGCTCATATAAAAATTCTCTCGGCGACATCTCTTTCTGAGGAAGTTTAGGAAAAATCTTTTGTAATTCTTCTTCTAAAACCATAAAACCTTTTTTCTCAAGAAAAACATCATACATCCTAAAAACCTCTTCTTTATGCAAATCAATATCATTCACAGATGCACTTCCCTGAAAATGCCCTACTCCAAAAGATTCAATCAAATCATGAGTCAAAATTGCGCCTGTAAAAAGCATTGCATCAACAGCGCCAGAACGAATCAATTTAACAAAAACGTTTCTCATCCCACCAGCAATCAAAGCACCTGCAGCAGAAACAAATTTAATGCAATTTTTATCATCAATCATTTTTTTATAAATTTCAACAGCTTCTGCCATCCGTTTACCAGCATAACCTGCATTAGCAAACTCTCTCGTCAATTCTTCAACAGACATTTCAGGAGAAACATTCATTCTCTTCCAATTTCTAGAACCCTTCTCTGCTTTCATCATGATTGAAAAAAAAATATGTTTAAAAAACTTCCTGAACACTATACCCAAACATCTCAAAAAATCCCGCAGAATTTTTTCGTATTTAATCATTCCTATATATCCCACAACAAAAATCTTTTTAAACAAAAAGAAACAAGAAGTTCTATGAATAAATGGATTGAGATATTACTCGGATTGGTTTTGCTCATCGGAGCAATCCTTATCGCATGGTATTCTGCAGTATATAGCTGGGTATTCTTTGGACATAGTTTTAATTTTCTAACACCTGCGTGGGTATTTTTCAAAGGCGGACTTTTCTGGTTTGTCATAATGATAGGAGTTTTATTCATCATGCTTGGGATCAGCGACTTAAAAGACTAGTTCTTAAATTATTAAAATCAAATTTTCTATAAAAAAAGAAATAAAATAAAAAAAACAAAAATAAATTTATTTCATAAATCCACCAATTATTGCTATAGCTCCGCCAATTACTGGAAGAAAATAATCTGGCTGCCATTGACCAACAACAGCTACAACACCTCCAATAATTGGGAGCCACTTAGACCATTCCATTTTTTATACCTCCTTTAATTAAAAATATTAAGAAAATAGCATATATAAATTTTATCCAAATAAGAAAATCAAAATTCCCTCTATAATTGCTGCAATAACGAGTAGAGGGATAACCACAAATAAAAACACTCTAAAACTATTCCAAAAATAATCTCCAAAACATTCCGTTTTCTTTTTTTGAAAAACAAATGTTCCAAGTTTCAAACCCATACCAAGAGAGATAAAAACCGCTGGTAATTCAAAAATTCCATGAGGCAATAATCTCCATAGAACCAAAAAACCTTCAGAACTAACAGTCTTTAAAGCAACAAATCCCAAAATATAGCCATTAATCAAACTTGAAATCACAGGAAAAATCCCGAATAAAACGCCCAAGATTAATCCAAAAAAACTGCTTTTCAGGTTATTCAAAAAAATAAATTTAATCATTTGCAATTGATTAAAATCCTTAGTTTGCTCCAACAACTCTTTTAAAAAATTCATAATTGCCTCTTCAAGCTCAGCAGGAGGAGGAACAAGAAAACCAAATAAAGCAAATGCAAAAAAAATCCCAATTATGATATAAATAAAATCTTTTGACTCCTTAATATAAGCCCAAGACAATTTATAATTTTCAATTAAAAAATTTCTCTTTTTTTTAATGTTTTTATTTCTTTTTTTCTTCGCCATTTCAACTAAAATATCTGCTTATTGCTCTCGTCTTATTTTTATATTTATGCCTTAAGTAAATTCCGTAAGCCAAACCACAAACTAAACCACCTAAATGGGCAGTATTCCCGATTGGAACATTTCCAGCAATAGAGATTAACCACAAAACAATTAAAATTCCAGGAGCAGCATATTTCATTTTTATTGGTATAGGTATGAACATAATAAACACGGGAAGATTTGGAGTTATAATCATTAAAAAACCAACCAAACCAAACAAAGCGCCAGACGCTCCAACAGCATAAGTATTCAAATCGCTTGAAAAGATTAAACTAGATAAAACAAAAAACAAACTAGCAAATAATCCGGAAATCAAATAAAAATACAAAAACCTCCTCTGCCCTAAAATCCTCTGCACCAAACCACCAATAAAAAATAATGAGAACATATTTACAAAAAGATGAAAAAAGCCCGCGTGCATAAACATACTCGTCAAAAAGGTCCAAAGATATTTTCCCGCCAAAATATTAGCAGGTTTAATTGCAATAGAATCAATAGAAATAATTTCAAGACCCAATAAAACCCCAAAAATAATAAAAAGAATTAAATTAAGAAGAATAATGTTCGTGTTTACACTAAAAGTGCCAAATAAATTTCGCCGTTGAGGACTAATTCTGTAAACATAAGCCATATTATTTTTTCTTTGTCTTTTTAGTTAGTTTTTTCTTAGAAGTTTTCTTTGATTTTTTCGCAATTTTTTTAGTAGATTTCTTTTTAGATTTTTGTTTAGAAGATTTTGTAATTTTCTTTTTTGATTTTGATTTTTTATTTTTAACTTTTTTCTTTGATTTCTTTTTTTTGATTTTCTTTGCAGATTCTTTTTTAAGGCCTTTTAATTTTCTCTTTTCTTGTTTTTCTTTCTCTTTTTCTATTTCCTGTTCAACATCTCTTAATTCTGCTTCTAGCTTATTTAAGGTTTTTTTAAGTTCTTTTAAAATTCTTGAATTGTCTTTTAATGTAAAAACATCTCCGCATTCATTACAAGTAAAATTGTGAAGTAAAGCATTCTCTTCGCTAAGTTCAATATTACATCTTTTACAAACATAGAATAATTTTGTCTCTCTACTCTTTATTTGATGATTTACTTCGTCTATTTTTTTCTTCAAAACATTTTTTAAAAATTCTAATGACTTTAAAACTTCAATTTTCCAAAAATAAGTATACCACCCCTTTTTCTTATCTTTTTTCCGAATAGAAGAAACAAGCCCATAATCTGAAAGTTTGTAAAGAATATTTCTTGTTTGATTTATTGTGAGATTTAATTTTTTCGCGATTAAAAATTCATTTACATTATTTTTCCCTACCAATAAATCGACTATATTCTCTGCTTGTTTTCCGACGACAATAACAACAACCTCTTTAATAAATTTTGTTTGCATGAAAAAAATAGAAAAGATCCAAATAAATACCTTTCGGTTTATTGCATTCAAAATAAAATTAAAAAAACATTTTTAAACCTATATTATCTATTATATATATTAGATTAAAATGGGGTGGTTTAAGAAAAAACAAAAAGAGGAAAAGAAAAGCGAAGTTCCTTCGTTACCAGAACTTCCAGAATTACCAGAGCTTCCGGAATTAAAAACAGAAAGATTTCCAGAAGTTTCTGAAATAAAAGGAGGAAGAATAGAACCTCTCGACAAATTATCTGAATTACCGGCACATTCATTCGGAGAAAATCATTCTCAAAACATATTAAAAGATGCTGTCTCTGGGAAAAAAGAAGGTGATGAAGAGGCTTGGAATGCAGATGAGTTTGCACGAAATCAAGAAATGCGGATGATGCAAGAGCCTCTAAGAAAGCCGGTAATAAAAGAGTATAATAAAATTGAAAAAAAAGTTCCTGAAGAATTCAAAGAAGTAGCAAAAGAGGTAAAAAAAGCAGAACCACTTTTCATAAGAATTGACAAATTCGAAGAAGGTTCAAAAACATTTGACAGTATAAGGACAAAAATTTCAGAAATTGATAAACTACTCAAAGACATAAAAAAAATAAAAGAAGAAGAAGAAAAAGAACTAAATTCATGGGAAGATAAAATTCAAACAATAAAAAAACAAATTGAAAAAATAGATAAAAATCTTTTTTCTAAAATAGAATGAATAAAGAAAATTTGATTCATGTAAGATTAGAGTATGATGAAGCATTACAATCAAAAAAAGATTTGCTTTCCTTAGAATTAGAATTAATCAGAACATTAAAAATAATAAAAGAATATAAATCAAAGAGGATAAACGAATTAAAACTAAAAAAGAAATTAAAAGGTAGAGTAGGTTCAACTTTAATAGATATAAGAAAAATTCAAAAAACACTCCCAAAAGTAAAAATAAATAATATTTTCAAAAAAGAGGAAAAGAAAGAAGAAGTTTCAGAAGAAATACAAAAAGAAAGGATAAATCCTCATGATATTACACTCGAACAAGAACTTGAAGAAATTCAAAGAAAATTAATGGCTCTGCAAAAATAATCTTTATTAATAATCTATTCTCTAAAATATATTGTCAAATAAACACAGATTTTTTAAAACCAAATTTCTTCCCTAAGATATGAAACGTAAAGAACTTATTAAAAGTTATATTGAATTTTTTAAATCAAAAGGACATAAAGAAATCCCCAATTCACCACTTATCCCTGAAAATGACCCAACAGTTTTGTTTACAACAGCAGGAATGCATCCTCTCGTTCCATATTTATTAGGACAACCACATCCAGAAGGAAAAAGATTAGTAAATGTTCAAAAGTGTGTAAGAACCGGAGATATTGAAGAAGTCGGCGACGAGCACCACCATACTTTTTTTGAAATGCTTGGAAACTGGAGTTTGGGAGATTATTTCAAAAAACAAGCAATAGAAATGAGTTTTGAGTATTTAACAAAAGTTTTGAAAATACCAAAAGAAAAAATCCATGTAACCTGTTTTGCTGGAGATAAAGACGCGCCACGAGATAATGAATCTGCAGAAATATGGAAAAATTTAGGAATAAAAAAAATAAAATTTCTCTCAAAAAAACATAACTGGTGGGGTCCTGCAGGACAAACAGGGCCTTGCGGACCAGATACAGAGATGTTTATAGGCCCTATAGAAATCTGGAATAATGTATTTATGCAATATAACAAAAACGAAAAAGGAAAATATGAGCCCCTAAAACAAAAAAATGTAGATACTGGAATGGGGGTGGAAAGAACAATAGCAATTTTAAACAACTTAGAAGATAGTTACTTAACCGATTGTTTCAAACCAATAATCGAAAAAATTGAATCTTTATCTGGAAAAAAATATGAACAAAATAAAAAACCAATGAGAATAATTGCAGACCACATAAAAGCATCAATTTTTATTCTTGCTGAAGGAATCCAACCATCAAACACAGAGCAGGGTTATGTTTTAAGACGATTAATCCGTCGTGCTGTAAGATATGGAAAAGAATTAGGAATAAAAAATTTTACAACAAAACTAGTAGAACCTGTTTTGAAAATCTACCAAGACGATTATCCAGAATTAAAAGCAAATAAAAAATTTATCTTAGAAGAACTTGAAAAAGAAGAAAAAAAATTTGAACAAACTTTAGAAAAAGGATTAAATAAATTCAAGAAGATAACAAAAGATAAAAAACTCAACGGAAAAAATGCTTTTTTGCTTTATCAAAGCTATGGTTTCCCAAAAGAAATGATTGAAGAGGAATGTAGAAAAAATAAAATAAAATTCTCTGAAAAAGAATTTGAAAAAGAATTTGAAAAACATCAAGAATTAAGCAGAACAGCATCAGCAGGAAGATTTAAATCTGGGTTAGCAGACAAAGGCGAAGAAACAACAAAACTTCATACAGCAACGCACCTGCTTCTTGCCGCATTAAGAACAATTTTAAAGGATCCGAACATAATTCAAAAAGGAAGTAATATAACAGCAGAGAGATTAAGATTTGATTTCTCTTTTCCGAGAAAACTTACAAAAGAAGAATTAAAACAAATTGAGGATTTAGTCAATGCACAAATACAAAAATCCTGCGAAGTCATACGAGAAGAAATGTCACTCGAAGAAGCAAAAAAGAAAGGGGCAATAGGGGTGTTTGAAAAAAAATATGGAGAAAAGGTTTCAGTTTATACAATCGGAGATTTCTCTAAAGAAATTTGTGCAGGCCCACATGTTAAAAATACATGCGAACTTGGAAAATTCAGAATAATCAAAGAAGAAAGTAGCAGTGCAGGAGTCCGTAGAATAAAGGCTATTTTAGAGTAAAGAAAAAATTAAATACTTTTTAATTCTAATTAAATTATGGAAAGGTATGACAATTCAGGCGTTTATTTTGAAAAAGATTTTGAAAGAAAAGAAGAAGGAAAAGCAAATCTAGAAACAATTGCAGTTATTGGCACAGGACTGTTAGCATTAGTTACAGGAGCAACATTACTAAAATTAGCATGTGATAAATATCTCCCAGAAATTTACAGATATTTCAATTTTTACAAATAACAAAAAAATAGCTTCATTGAAAATTATATTTTCTAAAATTATTCTTTGGGGGCAAGACATTTTCATAATTACCAGTCTTCATCCTAAAATCTAATTCAGAAACCCTCTTTAATTCTTCCTCAGTTTCTTTCTCTATCTTCTTTAATAAACCCCCAATTTCTTTTATCAATTCTTCGGGTTCCATTATTCTAAATAAATTCCTGGCCGATTAGGCTTTACTTTTTTAGATTTATTTTCAGGATCATATTTATTTTTATCATTCACAGCATAAATCATTATATCAAGGCCAGTCCTCTTTTTAATTAAATCAACCTCATTTAAATACATTTCTTTTTCATTCGGCAATACATAAACAAAAACTTTTTTCTTCTCTCCAACTAATTTCAAAACATTATTAATATCTCTAATTAATTTATCGAGAGCTTCCTCCTGTTTCTCAAGAGATTCGTCAATTTTTTTCTCATCAGCAACAGGCCATTTTTCTAAACTAATGAAAGTTTTATTTCCGATTTTGTGCCAAAGCTCTTCTGTAATATGAGGACAGAAAGGATGTAACAGTTTCAAAAATTTTTCTAAGACATCTTTACTAGTTTTCTCAGGAAGAGAATTAAACAAGTCCCTTATTTTAATTATAGCCAAATTATATTTAAAGCTCTCAATTTGATTTGTAATTTCCTTAATGGATTTATTCAGTTTACTTTCTGTTTTTACATCTGCTTTGCCAATCTTAACCTTTTCAAAATAATTAATTATCCTCTTTAAAAATTTTGAACTGCCTTGCAAAACTTTATCGTCCCAACTAGTATCCGAATCTGGAGAAGCAAAACTCATTAAAGTTAACCTTAAAGCATCGGCTCCTTGTTTATCTATAATATCTAAAGGATTAATAACATTACCTAATGACTTAGACATTTTTCTTCCATCGGCAGCATGAAGCATCCCCTGATTAAACAATTGGATGAAAGGCTCATCATATTTAATAAAACCTAAATCGCGGAGAGCTTTTGTCCAAAATCTAGCATAAAGTAAATGCATTGTCGCATGCTCGGCACCACCAATATAAGTATCAACAGGCAACCAATAAGACCCAATCTTCTTATCAAATGGTTCTTTTGAATTTTTATTATCAGGATATCTCATATAGTACCAAGAGGAGTCAACAAAAGTATCCATAGTGTCTGTTTCTCTTCTTCCCTTCCCACCACATTTCGGACATTTAACATTAATCCATTTTTCATTAGTTTCAAGAGGATTCCCTTTTCCAAATTCAACTTTTTTAGGAAGCTTAACAGGCAAGTCCTTTTCTGGAACAGGAACTATCCCACATTTTTCACAATAAATAATTGGGATTGGTGTCCCCCAATATCTTTGACGAGAAATAAGCCAGTCCCTTAACTTATATTGAACTTTCCTCTTTCCCAGCCCTTTTTCCTCTAAGTATTTTGTAATTTTTTGTTTAGCTTTCTCATTATTAATACCATTAAATTTCTCAGAATTAATCAATTTTCCTTGCCCAGTATAAGCTTTTTGTTTTATATCTCCTCCGGCAATAACCTGCTTAATTTTAAGATTATATTTTTTTGCAAATTCAAAATCTCTTTGGTCGTGTGCAGGAACTGCCATCACCATTCCAGAACCATAATCAGCTACTACAAAGTTCCCGGCATAAACAGGGACTTTTTCATTCGTAAGAGGATTAATTGCATAACTCCCTGTAAAAACCCCCTCTTTTTCCATTTCTTCGAGTTCTTTCTCAGAAACAGATTTTATCTTCCTCAAAAAATCCTTAACTTCCTTTTCCTGTTCATCTGTCACTAACTCCATTAATTGAGGATGTTGTGCAGATACCACCATAAATGTAACTCCAAAAATAGTATCAGGTCTTGTTGTAAAAATTGGCCATTTACCCAAACTTTCATCATTCTTGATAATCTCAAATTCAATTTCAGTTCCATGACTCTTTCCAATCCAATTCTTTTGCATTATTTTAATCCTCTGGGGCCAATTCAAATCATCAATCATTTCCAAAAGCTCTTCAGCATATTCAGTTGTTTTCAAAAACCATTGTTCCAAATACCTTATTTCAATTTCTGTATCCTTATGATATTCACATTTTCCATTATGAACTTGCTCATTTGCCAAAACAGTATTACATTTAGGACACCAATTAACAGCAGCCTTTTTTCTGTAAGCAAGTCCTTTTTCTAAAAATTTCAAGAAAAATAATTGATTCCATCGGTAATATTCTGGCTCACAGGTGCTTAGCATCTTTGACCAGTCATAACTTAATCCAAGTGCTTTTTGCTGTTTAATAAAATTAGCAATAGATTTCTTAGTATATTTTTCTGGATGCACACCAACTCTAATCGCAGCATTCTCAGCAGGAAGCCCAAAAGAATCATAACCCATTGGGTAAAGTACATTAAAACCAAGCATTCTTTTGAATCTTGCCCTAATATCACCAATAGTATAATTCAATGCATGACCTATATGAAGCCCTTCTCCAGAAGGATAAGGAAACATTTCCAAAACATAAAATTTCTTTTTCTTAGAATTTTTTTTTGCGCAAAAAATCTTCTTCTCCTCCCACTCCTTCTGCCACTTCTTCTCAATTTGATTAAAATTATAAGCCATATTAATTATTAGTTTTTTCTATTTTTAAATTTGTCCTGATTTCTTATAAAATCAATTAATTCGTCTTGAAGTTCTTTTTCTAAGTGAAGCATAAAAGGATTTGTTATTTCTAATTTAAAACAGAGATTTCCATTAAAAGAAGTTCTATAAAGAAAGTCACAGATAATTCTTCCGCCATCAAAAAATCTAAGAGTTGTATAAATATCACAAGGAACTTCCCTATCCTTATATCGAATAACAGCCCTATAATTAGGTTCATATTCGAATTTTCTTTCAATTTTGATTAAAGACAATATTTCAAAAGCCATTTTAAAAGATTAAGAAGAAATTTAAGAAATGGCTTTTATAATAAAGCCACGACTAACACTAACAATAGAACCAAAACATTTTGTGTTAGCCTCATAACATTATTTAAAATTTAAAGTTTAAATATTTTTCTTCAGATTATTTTGAATCATCTTTTCTACATCCTTTTCAGAAATTCTTTTTTTGATATCCGCAATCTTCTTAAGTTTTAAAGAAAGTTCCTTTATTTGATTTGCATTAAAATTATATCCCTTTTCTTTAAGAATTTTTTCTACCATATGCCTTCCAGAATGTTTTCCTAAAACAAAACGAGTCCCTTCCCATCCAACATCTTTTGGGTCCATTATCTCATAAGTTAATTTATTATTTATCACCCCATGTTGATGGATTCCTGCTTCATGTGCAAATGCATTACTTCCCACAATGGCTTTATTTTTTTGGATTTCAATCCCTGTTAATTTACTAACAATCCTAGAAGTTCTAAAAATTTCCTTTGTATTGATATCAACATCCACTCCAAAATAATCTTTTCTTGTTTTTAAATTCATAACAATCTCCTCCAAAGAACAATTGCCTGCTCTCTCCCCTATACCATTAACAGTGCATTCAACTTGGGTTGCTCCATTTCTTATTCCTTCCAAACTATTTGCAACAGCCAAACCCAAATCATCATGACAATGAACACTTATTATAACATTCTTTTCTTCAATTAAACCCCCAAGCTTATCAAAAACATACTTTACCCTTTTACCAAATTCTTCTGGTTCTGCATAACCAACAGTATCTGCAATATTTATTATTCTTGCACCAGCTTTAATAGCTGTTTCAATAACTTTAATCATAAAATCAATATCTGTCCTAGCAGAATCTTCCGGAGTAAATTCAACTTCATCAAAAAAATTCCTTGCATAACAAACCATATCATAAACCTTGCAAAGAACTTCTTTTTCAGAAAGATGTAATTTACTATGAATATGAACCTTAGATGTAGCCAAAAAAATATGAATCCTAGATTTTTCAGCATATTTAAGGGATTCCCGAGCTTTATCAATATCTTCTTTTTTCGCCCTAGCCAACACACAAATAACAGGCCCCTTAACTTCCTTAGATATCATCTTAACAGCTTCAAAATCATCATTACTCGCAATAGGAAAACCAGCTTCAATTACATCTACATTTAACTTAGCTAATTGCTTCGCTATGATTAATTTCTCTTCCTTATTTAATGAAGCTCCAGGACTTTGTTCCCCATCCCGAAGGGTTGTATCAAAAATTTTTATTTTTTTCATTTTCACAAATTTCATAGAATTCTCTTATCCAACAACATCAGATTCATTATAGATTAACTAAATGAATCTTATAATAAAATAATAATTGATAAGAGAATTCCAATTACCAAAATATCCCTTGAAAAATTAAGAGACTTGGCAATTTCCATAATCCTTAAAACAAAACCACATATTTAAATATTATGATTAATTAGTATAATCAACCCAGTCAAAATGAAATAAGGATTATAAAAGATTGGTTATTTTAAAATGAAAAAAATTCAAGCATATATCACAGGGGAAATAATTTCAAGCAATACAGCTGAAGCTCATTCACTTTACAAAAAAAGTTGTTTCGGAGAACCAAAAAACGGAAAAATCCATTACTCTCTTTCAGAAGTTTTGTTTTTAGTTGAAAAAGAAAAGATGGAGGTCTTTTCAGGAAAGAAAAAAATCCCAAAAAAAGATTTGATAAATAAATTCAGAAGGATAGATAAGAAAATACAAATAAAATATCTCGTTTTTAAGGATTTGAGGGAAAAAGGATATATTGTAAAAACTGCATTAAAATTCGGAGCAGAATTTAGAGTTTATGATAAAGGCGCTCGACCTGGTAAAAAACATGCAAAATGGATTGTATTCACAGAACACGAATCAAAAAAATTAACCTGGCACGAATTTTCAGCAAAAAATAGAATCGCGCATTCAACAAAAAAGAAATTGCTTTTAGCAATCATTGATGAAGAAGGAGATATAACTTATTATGAAGTTAGTTGGGTAAAGCCGTAACTTCGGCAATTGAAATTTTTTGTTTAGCACTTACAGCCCCCCAAGAACCCATCTTAATTAAATCTTCTAAAGTTACTGGTTTTCCTAATCTACCTCCCCCTTCAACATGTTCGAGATATTTTAAAACTCCTGAATTATCAAAGGCAAGAGACTTTGTTTCTTTTTTCTTTTTTCTTAAAAATCCAGAATTATATTCAAACCCTGCAATTATCTCTGTTCTAGAAGAAATATCCCCCTTGGAATAAGCGTTTATCAGTTCATCGTAACCACATCCATTTACAATAATCATATTTAAAATTAAATTTTTTCCTTTTTATTATTTTTTATATTAGACAATAATATTTATAATCCTAATATCTCTATTTTAATTATGCCTATCCAAAATACTTCTGAAATAAAAAAGAAAATAATATCTTTTCTCAAAGCAAAAGGTCCGAGTTTGCCAGTTCATATAGCCAAAGAGATAAACATGAGTATTCTTTTTGCATCTGCATTTCTATCAGAATTAGTTTCAGAAAGAGAAATAAAAATAAGCCATATGAAAGTTGGGGGCTCGCCGGTTTATTTTATTCCAGGCCAAGAACCAATGTTAGAAAAATTTTCACAATATCTTAAAACAAAAGAAAAAGAAGCATTCCTTCTCCTCAAACAAAAAAAATTCCTGGAAGATTCAAAACAAGATCCTGCAATTCGTGTAGCTCTTAGAGCACTCAGAGATTTTGCAATCCCTTTTAGAAGAAATGACAAAATTTTCTGGAGATACCTAACAGTTCCAGAATCTGAATTTGACGAAAAAAGGAAAATTAAAGAGCCTGTTAAAAAAGAAGAATTAATTGTTCCACCACAAATAAAGGTAGAAAAAATACCAGTTGAACTGGGCAAGCATTCAATAAAAAAAGAGAAAACATTGGATATATTCGAAGAAAAACCAAAAAAAGCAGAAACAAAAATAAAAACCATAAAAAGAAAAACACCAAAAAAGAAAAATGACAAATTTTTCAATAAAGTTAAAGAATTTTTATCAGAAAAATCAATTGAAATTCTAGATATACAAGATTTTAACAAGACAGGCATCACGCTAATTGTAAAAGAAAATGGAGAAGAGAAGCTTTTAGTTGCATATAATAAAAAGAGAATAAGTGAAACTGACTTAATCAAAACAAATCAAAAAGCATCAAAACTAAATTTAAAATATATCATCCTAAGCAGAGGAGAACCCTTAAAAAAAACATTAAACTTCATTAAGGCTGCAAAAAATCTAAGCAATATAGAAAAAATAGAATAAAAATCTTTAAAAACATGTAATCAAACCAAATAACATGGGAAAAATCAAATCAAAATTAATAAAAAGAACTGCAAAAGCATTAATAGAAAAAGGAATTGAATTTAGTTCAGACTTTGAAAAAAACAAGAAAATACTTGGAAATACAATGCCAAGTAAAAAACTTAGAAATCAAATAGCAGGATATTTAGTAAGACTCAAAAAATCAGAGGCAAAAATGCTCAGTAATTGCTGAGAATTAAATGACAAGGAGGTAAAACAAAAATGACAGAAGAACAAAAGAAAGAAGATGAAAATGTTGTCTTCATCGGAAACAAGCCTTTTATGAATTACGTAACAAGTGCAGTAATACAATTTACAACAAAGAAGAAAGATGAAGTAGTCATAAAGGCAAGAGGAAAATTCATAAACAGAGCTGTCGATGTTGCAGAAGTTGCAAGAAAGAGATTCCTTGAAGACCAGAACATTGGCATAAAGGACATTAAAATTGACAGCGAAGAATTTGAAAACAAAGAAGGCAAAAAAGTTAATGTATCAACAATTGAGATAACTTTATCAAAGAAATAAAGAAAAAGAATTTTTTCTTTTTATTTTCCTTTTTTTCTTTTATTTTTTAACAATTGTTTTATTTCTTCCAAATTTTCATTTATTCTCTCAAGTTGCTTTTTCTTTTTCCCATTAAGAATAGCATTGATTATATTAAAAATTAAATAGAGAATAATCAAACCCCCAATCGCCTGAATAAATGTAGTCAAAGAAGAAATCTGGTTAATCATTTTTTCAACAGTTACATCGGTTAAATTTCCAATCATTCTAATCATATCAATAAAAAAACAGTCACTTTTAAATTTTACCCAATAATTTAAGAATATACAAAGCAAGTTGCCCATTAAATCCGGCAAACAAAGGAATCATTAAATTATCATCTAATTTATTAACCAATGTTTCAACAGTTGTAGCAGTTAAAGCCATGATCAAGATAATTATCCAATTTCCAATAATAAAATATGCAATAATAACATCAATAAAAAATTCTGCTAGAATCCCTTCTAATGCTTTTGTTTTTGTAAGCCATGTTTTTCCAAATTTTTTTCCGATTAAAGCGGCAGCCATATCCCCAAAAATAGCCATCAAAATTGCAACCAAGGCAATTCTAAAATCAAAAACTGCAAGAGAAATTATTGCACCAATCAAAAAAAACACTTGCCCACCTGGCCTATTTTTCTCTTTTAATCTCCACAATCCAGACACAAAAGGAATATTTCTTCTCAAATCAACCCTCACATAATCTAATTCAAGAAAAATTATAAGAAGAAAAACAAGTGCAAACAACGCAAGAGTCTCTCCATAATTAGAAGAAATTAAAATAAAGATTATGATAAAAGAAAGAGCAAGCAAATGGATAGCTTTCCTCTTCAACTCTTTTTTCAAATCCCACCCCATAAAATAAATAAGAAAAAAGAGTTTTTAATTTTAATTATCACTTTCTATGTTTCAGAACCTTCACAAACCTTACAGCATCTTTAACCGGATGAATAGAGCTTTCCTCATCTCTATAAATCACTGGAATCATAACCCTCCCAAACCTTGCTCCTTTTCTCCCTAACTTCATTAAAATTTCAGATTCTGTTTCATACCTATTTGTCTTTAATTTCAAATCTTTTAAAATATTAACCCTAATTGCCCTATAACCTGATTGAGTATCTTTTATCCGTTTTTTAGAGAAAGTGCTGATGATTAATATACCAAAGATCATGTTGTCCGTCAGCATCAAGAGTAATTACAATATTAAATCCGTTTTCAATCGCATACTTAAATCCCCTTCTTAAAGAATAACCCTTTCCTTTATTAGATTTATTCGTTAAACAAATTGTCTTAGTCTTTTTAATCTCCTTTAAAGTATTATCAGAAGATCCATCATCAATCGCAAGAACATACCTTGAATACCTTAAACATTTCTCAATAATCTTCTTAATTTTCTTTTCTTCATTATAAGCAGGAATAACCACCAAAATCTTATTCTTTCGTCTCATAAAAAATCTAAAACCCTAAAACTTTTAAATCTCATCTTTTTCTTAATCTTGTCTCTGTAGCTCAGCGTTAGAGCGCCGCTCTCATGAGAAGAAATTCTGAGTAAGGCGGAAGTCGAGGGTTAAACTCCCTCCAGAGACATTTAATTAATATCTAAAACTCTCCATTGTAATATCAACAACATTTGATTTCTCTGGAAAATCAATCACAAACTTCAGAACAAGAGCCATTTCTTCAGGAGTCATAAACTTTTCTCTCGGAACATCCCTATCTCCCCAATAATTTGTATCAACACCCCCCGGCCGAACATTAGTCACACGGATATTTTTCTTTTCTTCTTTTATCTGCATCCTTAATCCCCCAGTATAACCCTCTAAAGCAAACTTTGAAGTACAATAAATTGGAGCAACAGGATTAGCTTGAATGCCTGCAGGAGAAGAAACATTGATAATATGCCCTTTATCATTCTTTTTCATCTGTTGAAGAATATTTTTCGTAAAAAATACAAGCCCTTTAACATTTGTATCCATTATCCTATCATAATCCTCCACAGATAATTCATCTAATTTAGAAGGAAAACCAACACCTGCATTATTAACAAGAACATCAATATCAGGAAAGTCTTCAACAATCTTCTTTGAAACTTCATTAACCTGATTTAAATCCATCAAATCACAAGCATAAACAAAACAATTTTGATTTTTTTCTGCAATCCCATTCAATTTATCTTTACTTCTCGCTACAAGAATTAACTTATGTCCTTCTTTAGCTAAAAGCTCTGCTGTTGCCTTTCCAATTCCAGAACTTGCTCCAGTAATAATTATTGTTTTAACCATTTTAATTACGCAATAACTTTAATACCATCGCCATCTCTTCGGGGAATGATATGAAAATGAAGATGATTTACAACCTGGCCCGCAGCCTTAAAATTATTATTTACAATATTAAAACCAACAGAACCACCTGCATTAATATTTTTAATAATTTTTTCAACGGTTTTTTTAATACAATCAAATAATTCTCCAGCCAAAGTACTTGGCATATCCAATAAAGTTTTAAAATGTTTTTTAGGAATAATTAAGGTGTGCCCTTCAACAATAGGATTTGCATCAGGAATTGAAAAGAAATTATCATTCTCATAAATTATTTTGCTTCCAATTTCTCCTCTTGCAATTTTACAAAAGATACAATCATCCATTAAATAAAAAACAACAAGCGATTTAAAAATATTATTACATTAAAAGCAGACCTATTCAATTAAGAAGAAAAAATCTTTTTCTTTGTTTTTTTCTTAGCAGTTTTTTTCTTGGTCTTTTTTGCTGCTTTCTTTTTTGTCTTTTTCTTAGCTTTTTTCTTAGCCATTTTCAGCACCTCTTTTTAATTAAAAGTATTAGGAAAATAGAATTTAAAAAAGTTTTTATCTAACAAGCTTTCCTGCTTTTTCAAAATCAATTTCCATATTAATTAATTTTCTGAGAACATCCTTTAATTCAGAGATTCTAATTCTTATTTGTTTTGTTGTATCCCTATCTCTAATTGTAACATCTTTCTTTTTTATAGAATCACCATCAATGGTTATACAAAAAGGTGTTCCAATTTCATCGTTCCTAGAATATCTTCGTCCAATACTCCCGCTTTCATCATAAATAACATTAAATTCATTTTTTAAATCATTATAAATTTTTTTCGCAATTAAAACCATCTTCTCATTTTTTACTATTGGAAAAATTGCGGCTTTAATCGGAGCAAGTTTTGGATGTAATTTCAAAACAATATTTTTTCTTTCCTCATCATAATAATATGCATCAAACATAAAAACCAAAAATGCCCTTCCAACACCCTGACTAGGTTCACAAACAACATGCGGAAGAATTTTCTGTTTTGTTTCTTCATCAAAAATTTTTAAATCTTTTCCAGAGAACTTTTCATGTTGTTTTAAATCATAATCAGTTCTGTTTGCCATACCATGCAATTCTCTCCAACCAAAAGGAAACTTGTATTCAAAATCCCATGTATCGAGAGCATAATGAGATTTCTCATCAGAAACATGCTGACGAATTCTGAATTTATCCGGATCTGCACCTAAACCAGTAAACCACAAAAACTCCTGTCCAATCCAATAAGCATGCCAATCTGTTTTAATAATTTTATTTTTATAAGCAGTTTTCAGTTTCATTTTTTTCGGTTCCAAACCTTTTTCCTGCATTTCAGCAGAATAGACAAGAACATCAACATCAGGGATTTCATAAGGACACTTTTTGTGTGGATCAACAAAATATTCAATTTCCATTTGTTCAAACTCCCTTGTCCTGAATAAAAAATCTCGTGGAGCAATTTCATTTCTAAAAGACTTTCCTATTTGTGCTATACCAAAAGGAAGTTTCATTCTTGCATTCTCAATCACATTTTTAAAATTAGTAAAAATCAATTGGGCAGTTTCAGGGCGAAGGTATGCAATATTTGTATTATCCTTAATCGGTCCAACATTAGTAGTAAACATCAAATTAAATGAACCAAGAACCTTATAATCTCCACCACATCCGCATTTGATTTTTCCAACTTCACTCTCATCTAATTTATTTTCCTTTCCACACTTTTTGCATTTTACAAAAACATCATTAAAACTATCCACATGCCCAGAAGCCTTCCAAACTTTAGGATTTGTAATTATACTTCCATCAATCCCCACAATATCGTCTCTTCCCTGCACATGAAATTTCCACCATTCTTTTTTTATATTATTATTTAACTCGACTCCCAAATGCCCATAGTCCCAAAAACCTGCAAACCCCCCATAAATTTCTGAAGATGGATAAACAAACCCCTTTCTTTTACAAAAAATAGCCATGTCTTCGATAGAAATATCCTTTTTTTCGGGTTTTGATTTTTTGGCGTCTTCTTTTCCCTCAGTTTTTTTCTTATCTTTATTCAAAATTTCCCTCATTCTTTTCTCTGCTTCTTTTTTAGTTTTACCAAGATAAGCAATTGTTTTTGTTTTTACTTTATCGCCTTCTCTTTTATTCTCATTAAGATAATAATAATTATTTCCATGAATTGTTTTTTTAACTATAAATGCCATATGTTAGGTACTACAAAATAGTATTTAAATTTTTCTGTGTAGTGCCTACGTAGTACCTAATAACTTATTTAGGCACTACATTACTCTCCAATAATTTTTATTAAAATTCTTTTATTTCTCTTTCCGTCAAATTCCCCATAAAAAATTGTTTCCCAAGGACCAAAATCTAAATCTCCACCAGTAATTGCAATAACTGTTTCTCTTCCCATAAGAGTCCTCCATAAATGAGAAAACCCATTATCTTCTCCTGTTTGATGATGGTTATAATCAAAATCCTTCGGAGCTAATTTTTCAAGCCAATTTTGGAAATCCCTCAATAAACCAGACTCATTATCATTAATAAAAACACTTGCAGTTATATGCATTGGATTCACGAGAACAATTCCTTCCTTAATCCCACTTTCACGAACAGCTTCTCTAACCTGCTCAGTAATATTCACAAAATCAATTCTCTTTTCAGTTTTTATTGTTAAATATTTTGTATGAATTTTCATTTTAAGGAAGGTTAAACAAATGAAATCATGGATGTTCTAGCATTTTGTTTTTAGGTTTTCGTTTTTAAATTAAAAAGCGCGGGGTGGGACTCGAACCCACGAAAATCCGCTCTGCAGGCGGACGCAGTAGCCGCTGTGCCACCCGCGCACATTACCCAGATAAACTGGAATGGCCCCGACAGGATTCGAACCTGCGACTTTCTGCTTACCTCCGAAGAGTTAGAAGGCAGACGCTCTATCCAGACTGAGCTACGGGACCCATATAATTAAGAAAGAAAGAATATTTAAAATGTTTCTATTTCAACAAAATTTAATTTAAAAGTAAAAAATCCTTCTCCCAAAAAATTTAAAAATCAACCATTCTATGCGATTTTGGACTATTAGTCTAGAGGTGATAACCTCTAAAATGAAAGAAAAACTTTCAAAAATAAGCCGTAGAACGGCAATAAAA
>JAFCEJ010000006.1 GCA_017609175.1 Candidatus Pacearchaeota archaeon | reverse complement strand
GGTGTAGGAGTTGGTGCTCTTCCTCCATCCCCAGATGTTCTTCCTCCGTCACCTTCTGTTCCAGTTTTAATATAAGTAATAGTCGTTCCACCACTTTTAGTAGAAGTTAGCATAGGAGTTGATCCTTCTGGTGGTGGAGTAGCTTCATATGCTTTTTTTCTTGCTTTCCTTTCTTTTCTTTTTTTCAACCAACTCACAATTCCCATTAATCATTACCTCCAAATAATAATCCATAAGCAAACATAAAAAATCCAAGTCCCAACCAACCTAAAGAAATTGTATATTCTAAAGGAGCTTTGTTTTTAGCATAAAAAAGTAAACAACCTAATGTAATTATAATTCCAGAAATTAAATAACCTTTTTTATTTGCTTTCCAAATTTCCCCTAATTTATTCATTTTTAAATTAACTCACTAAAAGTAGTAAAATCTTTAACCTTTAAATAATTTTCTATTCTGTTACAATTTGTTACATTTAAACATAACTTAATAATTCAGCAAAAAATCCTATTAAAAATGCTACTGTTTCAATAATTCCAAAAATCCACATAACTACCACAGGAATCTTTAGCCAAATGTCTAAATCTTTAAATTTTATTTTTTCCATTATAATTTTTTCTTTTTAGGCACAATTAATTTATATGCTACAAATAAAATTACAAAAATTACTATAAACCACCAAGCTCCTTCACAGACGATGTTTCCATTACAAAAATAAGGATTTAACATTTATCCTCCTGGAAGCAGAGTTTCAATAGTTCCATTTTCATAAAAAATTCTTTCTCCTATTCCTGCATAACAAACAACATTCTTTCCGATTTTCTCTGCACAAATAGAGCAAGGATTTTTGGATATGTAATCTGCTTTAATCCATATAACTGCCATAAAAATAAGAAAAATAATTAACAAAAGCAATGCTATAAATTTAAATCTATTATCTGTAAAATAAAATGTTTTCATTTTAATCTTTATTTTTTGTTGCTAAAAAAGAAATTGCCAGAGCAAAAATAAATGCTTTTATAAAAGGATTTCCTAGAGAAGTTACTATAAAAAAACTTCCCACTAGAGAAACTGCAAACCATATTACAAACTCATAAACAACATCCATTTAACATTTACATATAAACTTTAAGCAAATTATAATTCCTAAAAATATTCCTACAGCTATCCAAAATATATAGGCCATTAATCCTGCTGCTTTATTATTCATTTTTCCCCCTTAATTTTGTTGCTATTATTAATATAACCAAAACTAAATTACAAAGTAACAACCAACTAATAGGAAAAGGAAAACCAAAACAGAAAACTAGTAAAAAGAAAAAAATTATTATTGCTATTAAACTATTCAGAATTTCCATAAAACTCTTTCCTCCTTTTTAACACCATAAATTCGCAGAAAATAAAAACCAACATAAAAGAAACAAAAAATACTTTAGATTTTAAATTACTAGGAAGTGCAAAAAAAACCATTGCAAATCCAAAAAAAACAAAAGCTGTTAATTGCCAGAACCAAGTGGTTACAAATGTTGTTATTGTTTTTTCATTCATTTTATTTGATAAACTTCTTCTCCATAACCAGCATCATTAAGCATTCTATTTGCTTTAGCTAACATATTTATAATTGCTTTTTTTGTTTGAAGTTGTTCTGGATTCTGCCTTTTTATTTGATTACTAAAACAAATAGTGTGATAAAACATCTCTTTATAAAACTCCCCTTTTAGATAATCTGTTAATCTAACATAATTATCTTTTTTCTTTATTTCCTTTTTACAAATTTCACATTTTTTCATTTTTATCCTGTAACCACTGTTGCTGCTTTTAATCCTTTTAATTCAGAAACTAATTGTGTTAATTGATTCAATATTTCTGGAAGATGTGCCATTAATATATATAATATAAAAATAGTTACAACTCCTCCAACTATTGCTGGTAAATAAGGAAGTAATTTCATAAAGACAGAATCAGTATCAAACATTCCTTTATTTTCTTTCATTCTTCTTGCAGCCCAGAAATCCATATCTGGATTTACCTGCAAATTCTTTTGAGAAGCTATAGGATATAATTTTCCATCAGATTTAACTATTTGTTTTTTATCTATTACTGAAGGAGTTAAATAATAAATTCTATTTTCTGAAGTTCTATATAACTCTAAATAATCTCCAGCAGTTGTGCTTTGTAAAACATTAAATTTAGGAGCTGGTAAATCAAGTTTTAAAGTCCAAAGTCTAAAATACATTGTTTTATCTTTTCTATCTCTTAAAATAGCTGCCTTATCAAAAATAATTCTATTTCTATCTCCTGCTCTTTCAGAAGTAACTTTTACTTTAATATTAAACTTTCTTTTATATACAAAAAACCACCATCCAAGAAAACCAACAACTCCAGCAATTAAAATTATTATTCCAAACCAAAGGATTCCACTAAAGATTTTCTCCATGAACTTGCCTCCTACCTGGCTAATTATATTTGAAGGATCTGCCATTTTGTTTATTCTTCCTCCTCATTAAGAAATTCTGTTAAAGCTTCCTCTATAGTTAAATAAGTTATTAAATCTCCTTCCTTTGTTTTTGCTTGTCTTACTGGCTGCATTGGAAGTTCTTTAACAACTATTATTTTTTCCTTTGGCTCTGTCACTGATCCTTTTCTCATATCTTCTATAGGATTTTTTTCAATTTCTTCATTATCTTCTTCATTCTCTACTTCCATCTTCCTGAATTTGTTTTTTTTTCTTTTTAACATTGTCATATAAACCTCCTTCTAATTCTATGTTTTCTATAAATCCACATTGTTTACAAACTCTTTGTCTTGTAGAAATTCTAGTATAAACTTGAGTAGACCCACAATTTTTACATCTTACTCTTTCTATTTTCATTTTATTTATATATTTATATATATNNAACCTTCCTGCTCCTTTGCAAAGTTGACAAAAAGAACTCTTCACTAGTGAGTATTAAGCTAAAGGAATCACAGTATATCTTGTATCCATTCCTTCTCCTGTTTTTTTAACCTTAAACTTTTTTAATTCTGGATTTTCTTCCAAAATTGCCTTAAGATTTCCTAAAACAGATGCTGGAACTTTATATCTTTCTCCACCAACTTCAATATATTGGTAGGGATATTCAGCTTCTTCATCTTCAAAGACATTAAGATCTGTGCTCACACTTTGAAGCTCGGATATATTTTTAACCTTTGCTTTTGGCTCATAGTCCTTTGCTGTGTCTTTAATTGTTCCCATATTTTTATCCTCCTATAATTTAATTGATTATTTAAATTTTTTCTATTTTTAATTCTTCATAGTAATTTTTTTTTGAACATCTTTATTTTCTCCTTTGCTTTTTCTATATTTAATATTACAGAAACACCTCTTCCAACTCTCCTCTTTTCTCTAATTAAATTTAATCTTTTTAATGCTCTGCCAAACCACCTAGAATTTATCCAATCTTCACTACTACCATAAAAATCTTGAAACCTTTTTACTAAGTCATTTATACTCTCCCATTTGTAGGCACTACTTTCTGGTTCTTGAGAAACAAAATCATACAAACTTACATCCAAATTTTCAGTAATTTCTTCCTCTTTTCTACTGGAAAACAAGGTCCTAAGAGTTAGTGTAGTTTCTTTTAGCAAATCCTCAGAAATTTCATTTGCAACCATGCACAAAGGTAAGCTTAGTTCAAGCTCTCTACCATTCAAATCCATTAAATTTATGGTTTTAAAGGCTTCTGTGTAGTTTATGTTGTTTATGTAGTAAGTGTTATTAGTGTTATTAGTGTATATATCTTTAACATACTCATTCCACTTCTTATAGCATTCCACAGAGAAACTACATCTACACAAACTACACTGATTTAGCAATTTTACAGTATTTTTTACAATTTCTTCTTCCCTAAAAATCTCTATTAAATTAGTCACTACATTTTTGTTAGATTTCTCCAAAATTAGAGTTATACATCTATCAGAAAGCACATTTTCCATACCCCAAATATTAGCCAAAACAATAGGTCTGAACACATCAAATTCTTCTACTACCTGTTCTGTTCCTTTATCTGTTTTTTGTTGTTTCATTCTTTTAACTTTGATTCCTTTTTTATATGCAGAATTTAATAACTCTCTTAAGGCCTCATTACCTTTTCTGCTAACACCTTCAAATTCATCAATTGCCAGAGTTCCCTTAGTTCTAAATAATACTGCTTCTGTTAGAGAATTAAGCATTTGTCCATCTTTTGCTAGAGTAGTAATAATAGCCATAGTTCTAGATTTTCCACTTCCTTTCATAGCATTAAAGAATAAATAAGGATAGCTAGGAAATTTATCGTGAAAATAAGTTCCAATAATCCATAAAGCAATAATAGAATAATAATCTTCATTTAAATCTAAATACTCTTTTAAAATATCAATAATATTTTTATATGATTCTAATAATTTTTCTTTACTTTTAAAATCTTCTTGCTCTAAATCTATTGTGTTATCTTTTCCTAATTTTTCAAATTCCTCATCTGTTAATTCTCTCATTCTTCATTAAAAACCTCTCTTATTTTTCTAAATAGCATCCATCTGCCTCTTAATTCTCCTTTATGTAATCCAACATCTTGATCTAGAGGATATTTCATTTCTTCTCCTTTAATCCATAATCTTAGTATTTGCATTAAATCTTCAATATCTAGAATAGTCCATGTGCAAGGAAATTTAAAATTAATTTTTACTACATTTGAAATTCTATCTTTTTTTGGATTATCTTTCCATAAAACTATGCTTTCAATATTTTTTGGCATTCCTCTCCTTCTCCTTTTATTTCAGTAATAAACTTATATGAATAAGTTACTAATCCGTCTAAAATTTCCTCTAATTCAAATCCATCACTTCCAATAGAAGTAACAACTCCTCTTTTAATAATTGCTTTTTTAGCTGCAGGATATTGAAAAATTATTTTAATAAATTCCTTGGAAATAAATGCTGCCTCTATTCGCTTTTTGAAAATCGCTTCCATTCTTTATAAAGAAATAAAAACTTTTTAAAGATTTGTAACCACTAAATGTATAGACATTAACTTTAAAAAGTAAAAGATATATATAAATATATAAATAAAATGAGAGAATATTATCAGAAAGAGGAAAAAGCTGGATGGAATGCTTCAGAGGAAATTATTAAAACTTTAAGTATGTTAAGAAATACTTATATTGGATGTAAATTAGGAGAAGATTATAAAAAGGCTTTAGAAACTATTAGATGTATTTTAGATATAATTTCTGGAAAAGTAGATGATAAAAAATCTGAAAAATTAAATCAATCAATATATAATTTAGAATTACTTCTTCCAAAAGTAACAGAAACTTTTATAAACAGAGAATCTGGAGGAGTTTATTACAAAAATCCAAAATTAAGAATTTTTTTTAAACAAAGAATAGAAAAATTATATAGAGAATTGGAGAGAATGCAAGATAGGTGTGGTTATGGAATGATTAGTCAGGATGATCCTAGATTTGCAGTAGAGATGAGATAAAATGGTTGTAGTAAATGTAAATGATGATAATTTTTATTTAGATGGATATTTAAAATCTAATTTAGATTTATTATCTCAAAGTTTAAAGAAGGATTATGATTTTTTTATAGTTATAGATGGTAGAGAAAGATTTGGAAAATCTACATTAGCATCTCAAATAGCTTATTATTTAGATCCAACATATAATTTAGATAGATGTGTTTTTACAGCAGACCAATTTGCTGAAGCAGTAGAAAAAGCAGAGAAATTTCAAGCAATAGTATTTGATGAAGCCCATGGTTATTTAGGATCAAGAAGTTCAATGAGTTCTTTTAATAAAAAATTAGTTAAAATAATGACTGAGATGGGAAGTAAGAATTTAATTGTTATTTTGTGTCTGCCAAACTTTTTTGAGCTAGATAAGTATCCAGCAATATGGAGAAGTAGTTGTTTGCTTCATGTTCATCAACGAGGAAGATTTTGTTTTTATAATTATAAGAAAAAACAGGATTTATATTTGAAAGGAAAAAGGTTTTATGCTTATAATGTTTCTGCAAACTTTCATGGATGTTTTATTAAGTTCTTTCCCCTCGATAAAGAGGAATATGAGAATAAAAAACTTGTATCAGTAGCAGAACATGTAAAAACAAATAGCAAGGAGCTGAGATACTCAAGACAAATTAATAATTTATTAGAATATATTAAAAAAAACATGGATGTTTCTCAAGAAGAGTTAGCAAAAGTAATGGGAATT
>JAFCEJ010000005.1 GCA_017609175.1 Candidatus Pacearchaeota archaeon | reverse complement strand
AACAGACATTTTTAATTAAGAATTATGAATCTTTAAAATCTAAAACTAATGTGAATTTATTAACAGAATGGAAAGACAAAGACCCTCATTATTTAGTTGAGTGTCTAACTGAAAGGGGAATACCACAATATACGTCTGAGGAGAAAAAATATCTTAGAATAACCCAGGATAATTTAGAAGAAAAGGCAAGGCAGAGGTTACTCAAAATTAGCGAACAGATTGTTGAAGGATCAAAAAAATTCTATGAAGCTATAACTAAAAAGCGATTAAACAAACCAAAAGTTGAGAAATTTCATAAAGAATAATAAATTATTGAGGGTAATATAAATGATTGAAGAAATTAGAGAAGATGAATTTGAAGCTGTAAAAAATAATCTTCAAAAATATCCTTTGTTTAAAGAACTTTTATCTAAAGAATGGATTAACTTAAACATATTGGATCAAGAAGACAGATTCAAAAAGCATTTTTTATTTTGGCATTTAATTGATAATAACCGAGCAAAGACATTACAGGATGATTTGAATATAATCAAAGATGACTCTAAAATCACTTCATTTATTTCTAAAATAAAAAAGTTTAGAGATCAAGATAATTTTGATCCATTCAGAACTGAACTACAAGTTTATGCATATTACAAATCAAAAGAAAGTGATGATTTTAAAGTATTATATGAACCTCAAGTACCAAATAGTTCTAGAAAAAATGACATATTAATCAAATTTCGAGGGGAAGATCATTATGTTGAAATATTTACTCTTACTCATGATGGAATAGATAGACATAATAAGGATTTGCAACATAAAACAACACAAATCTATACTCAAATCTCACAAGCTTCAATTAAAAATATAAAAAGTCCTTTAGATAATCTATAAAATGCAAGAAATTATCAAACTATTGATTGGAATTTTAGTACTATTAATGGGTTTTCCGATTGGTTCTTATCTGGCGAACAATACTAAAGAAGAATTAAAAGCAGGGCAAAAATGGTTTAAAACAATTATAACCATAAGCCTTGTTGGTGGTTTTATTGGCTTGATAATTGGAAATGATGTTTTGTTGTTTAGTTTTTTCTTTATAGCTATTGTTGTAAGCAGAAGCTTGAAAAGATAACAGAAAAATTTATATACTACTCTTGAATTACAAAAATTTATGGAATGTGTAGAATATCTTGAAAAATTAAAAGAACTTAAAAGTGAATGGAAAGATGAAATTCCACCCACAATTATAAATAGTCCTTCATATCTTGATAACGACCAAAAACCTCCAAAATATAAATGCAGAAAAGGGTGGTTTCAAATTGTTTGGGGGTACATGTACATTGGATTAAGACAGAAATTTTTTAATGGTGAAATAAGAAAAGCTTATGAAGATTTATTGGAATATTCTAAAAATACAAATCTTCCAGAAAGATTAACTAATGAGAAAGATATCCAGAAAGTAAATGAAATATTAACAAAAGTAATTGATGATTTAGAAAAAAGATTAGGGGAATCTAGGTGTTAAAAGAATGAAATAAATTTTAAAAAAGGTAAAAAAATTAATCCAAACATGAGAAAACAACATCTTTATTTTTATTACTATACTAATGAAAATTTTAGAAAAGTTGTCCTTATACCAAGGTCAAATTTTGCTTTTTGTAACAAAAAATTAGGAGAATTAGAAGGAATCCTTGTAACTGAAAAAGAGGTTCCTTTTGATAAACAGAAATTCTCAATAGCTCAGGAGGAAGAAATTGAAAAAGAATATAGAGGAAGATTTGAACCTTTTGAAAAATATGAATAATCTTTAAAATTAGACAAATTAATAAACCCTCTCTTTTTTTTATTTTTATGCTATATTTAATTGGTTTGGGATTGAATGTTGATGGAATATCGTTGTATGGATTAGCTGTAGCTAAACGATGCAAAAAAGTTTATTTTGAAAACTACACTGTTGATTTTCCATATTCTGAAGGAGAATTAAAAGAAAAATTAGGTTTGAAAAAAATAATCCCTGCAGACAGAAATTTTGTTGAGAATGAAGAAATTGTTGATGAAGCAAGAAGAAAGGATATTGCTTTACTTGTTTATGGAAGTCCTCTAACTGCAACTACCCATATTTCTTTAATTGAAGAGGCAAAGAGATTAGGAATAAAATGCAAGGTAATTTACAGTGGTTCTGTTTTTGATGCTGTTGCTGAAACAGGCTTACAAATTTATAAGTTTGGAAAAATTGCAAGTATGCCTGCCTGGAAAAAAAACTTCACTCCAGATAGTTTTATGGAAATTGTAAAAGAAAATAAATCAATCAAAGCACATAGTTTAATTTTAATTGATATTGGGCTGAGTTTTCAGGATGCTTTAAAACAGTTAAAAACCTGCGCTGAAAAACATAATATAAAATTAAAAAAAATTGTTGTTTGTCAGAGGCTCGGAACCAAGGACAAAAAAATTCTCTATAGGGGAATTGAAGAACTAGAAAAATTCACAGGAGTCAAATCGCCCTTTTGTTTTATAATTCCTGGAAAATTGCATTTTATGGAAAAAGAAGTTCTTGAAAAATTTTAAACTTTTGCAAACATTTCATGGTATAGTTGTTTTTTAGCAAGACAAATATCAGGATTAGCGTAGTCTATATTGTGATCAAAACACCAATCCCTATCATAAAGCACATCCCGTAAAATTTCGTCAAATTCTTTTCTTTTTTCCTCAGGTAATTTGTTGAGCTCTGATTCTATGTTTTCCATACAATTACATAGCCAAACATTTTTTAAATATTATTCTTTTGTAATGATTATGTATAATTTTAAGGAAGTTGAAGAGCAGGTTTTGAAATATTGGAAAGATAAAAAAATTTATGAAAAAGTTAAATCCAAAAATAAAGGAGGAAAGAAATTTTATTTTCTCCAAGGGCCACCATACACTTCAGGAAGACTTCATATTGGACATGCATGGAATAATGCCTTGAAAGATATAATTCTCAGGTATAAAAGAATGAGGGGATTTAATGTTTGGGATAGGGCAGGATATGATATGCACGGACTTCCAACAGAAAATGCCGTTCAGAAAAAATTAGGAATAAAAGACAAATTAGGAATTGAAGATTATGGTGTTGAAAGGTTTATCAAGGAATGTATAAAATTTTCAAGTGAAAATGCAAAACTAATGGATAAAGATTTGGAAAGACTAGGTGTATGGATGGATTTTGAAAATGCTTATTGGCCGATTAAGAAAGAATTTATTGAAGGAGAATGGTGGCTGATAAAAAAAGCTTGGGAGCAAAAAAGACTATATAAAGGAAAAAAGATTATGCATTGGTGTGCGAGTTGCGAAACAAGTTTGGCAAAACATGAATTAGAATATAAAAGTCTAAAAGATAATTCTATTTTTTTAAAATTCCGGGCAAAAGATGGAAGATATTTAATTATATGGACTACAACACCATGGACAATCCCATTTAACCTTGCAATTATGGTTAATCCGGATGTAGATTATGCAGAAGTGGAGATTAATGAAGAAAAATGGATTATCGCAAAAGATTTGGTTAAAGAAGTTACAGAACTGGCGGGGGAAAAATACAAAATCATTAAAACATTTAAAGGAAAGAAATTAGAAGGTTTAGAATATGAACATCCTTTTAATCAGGAAATTGACTATAATAATTTGAAAAAGAAATGGCCAAATGTTCATACTGTAATTCTTTCAAAAGAATATGTTAATACAGAATCGGGTTCTGGTTTAGTTCATTCTGCACCTGGTTGTGGTCCTGAAGACTATGAAGTTTGTAAAAAGTATGGAATAGATGCATTTAATAAAATTAATGAAAAAGGGGTTTTTGAAGATATGGGAAAATTTACTGGATGGGTTGCGAAGAAAGATGATAAAAAGTTTGTTGAAGAATTAGACAAGAAAGGAGTCTTGATTGCCCAAACCCCTGTAGAACATGAATATGCAACATGTTGGAGGTGCCATAATCCAGTCGTTTTCAGAGCAACAGAACAATGGTTTATGAAAATTGAGGATTTGATTCCAAAACTCCTTGAATTTAATAAAAAAGTAAAATGGCAACCTAAATTCGCTTCTCGTAACTACGATTTATGGATAGAAAATCTAAAAGATAATGGAATTACAAGACAAAGATATTGGGGATGCCCTATCCCAGTTTGGCAATGTGAATGCGGAAATATAGAAGTTATAGGGAGTATAAAGGAATTAGAAAAAAAAGGTGGAAAGGCCCCAAAAGACCTTCATAAACCATGGATTGATAAAGTTAAATTGAAATGTAAATGTGGAAAAGAGATGAGAAGGGTTCCTGATGTCATTGATGTTTGGGTTGATTCTGGAACAGCGTCATGGAATTGCTTAAGTTATCCAAAAACTGAAAGGTATTTTGATTTTTGGCCAGCAGATTTTATTTTAGAAGCAACAGAACAAATAAGATTATGGTTTAGCCTATTGCAAATGTGTTCTGCAATTGCATTCAAAAAATCTTGTTATAAAAATGTTTATTGTCATGGAATGATTTTAGATTATCAAGGAATGAAAATGTCAAAGTCTCTCGGAAATATAATCTCCCCTTATGAGGTTGTGGAAAAATATGGAGCAGATGTCTTAAGATATTATATGTGCCAAACATCTGCAGGAGAAAATATAAATTTCAATTGGGAAGATGTAAAAATTAAACAAAGAAATTTAAATGTTTTATATAATATTTCCAAATTTTTGATTGACTTAAAAAAGCAAACCAAGCCATTAAAAATAAATTTAGATATTGAAGAGAGATATATTTTATCTAAAAAAAATTCAACAATAAAGAAAGTTACAGAATTAATAGAAGAATATAGAATCGATGAAATTATAAAAGAAATTGAAAATCTGTTCCTTGACTTATCAAGAGTATATATAAAGTTAACAAGAGATAAAGCCAATTCAAAAAATTCTGGAAAAGTTTTGTATGTTGTTGAAGACGTTTATTTAGATGTATTAAAAATGTTTTCTATAATCTGCCCATTCATTACAGATTACATTTATCAAAATTTCAGCAAAGATTCTGTCCATCTTTCATCATGGCCAAAGGCTGATGAAAAAAAGATTGATGTCAAGCTAGAAAAAGAATTTGATTATGCATTGAAAATAATTGAAGCGGGTTTTGCTGAAAGAGATAAAGTCCAAATTGGCTTAAAATGGCCATTGGCGAAAGCTGTTGTTAGTTGCGATAAAAAATTGGATAAGAATATCTTAGAAATTGTAAAAAATCAATTAAATGTTAAGAAAATTGAGTTAAAATCCGGAGAAAATATAGGGGTTGAACTTGATACTGTTTTAACTCCAGAACTTGAAGCAGAAGGTTATGCGCGGGAAATGTCAAGGCAGGTTCAGGCTTTTAGAAAAAAACTCGGACTTGAAAAGAAAGATAAAATTGAGCTAGTTATTGTTACCGACGATAAATTTAAGGAAATTTTAGAAAAACAGAAAAATTTTATCATACAAAGAACTAATTCAAAAAAATTAAAGATTGTTACAACTGACAAGGAAAGATTTAAAAACAAAACATACTTTAAAATTAAAGATAAAAAGGGGACAATCAATATATCAAAAGTGTAAGAACTTTTGAATTATAACAATCTTTAAAAATGAAAAGAGGTATAAAAGAAAATGATCGTTAAGGATGAATTTTTAAGTAGATTAAGAAAAATTTTTGATTTGAACCTTTATGAGGTAAAAGTATGGACTGCTTTATTATCAAGAGGGACATCAACTGCTGGAGAATTGAGCAATATTTCTGATGTTCCAAGAAGTAGAACTTATGATATTTTAGAGAGTTTAGAGAAAAAAGGATTTATTATAATGAAATTGGGGAAACCCATAAAGTTTGTTGCATTAAAACCAGAAGAAGTTGTTGAGCGTGTAAAAAAGAATTTAATGAAAGAAGCACAGGAAAAAAGCAAAAGGCTAGAAACATTAAAGGGCGACGAAGTTTTAGAAGAATTGAATACATTATTTACACAAGGAGTTAAATTTGTCGAACCGTCAGATCTTTCTGGAAGTTTAAGAGGAAGACAAAATATGTATAATCATCTAGATATGATGGTTCGTGATGCAGAAAAAACAATAACAATTGTTACTACAAAAGAAGGTTTAAACAGAAAATTAGAGGCATTGATGCCTTCATTAGAGAAATGTAAAAAGAGAGGAGTTAAAGTAAGAATTGCTGCGCCTATTGACAAAGACAATCTTAAAGTTGCAAAAGAATTAAAAAAAGTTGCAGAAGTCAGAAGTTTACAAGGAATGAAAGCAAGATTTGTAATTATTGATTCAAATCAATTAATGTTTATGCTTCTTGACGATGAAAAGTTCCATCCAAATTATGATATTGGTGTCTGGATTAATACAGATTTCTTTGCAAAGGCATTAGAACAAATGTTTGAATTGGCTTGGAAGGATATGAAAAAAGTTTAAATAAAATAAATAGAGAAGATTTCTAAAAAGAGTTCTAAATATAATTCACAATTATGTTAAATGGAATTAAAAAATCAAACAGAAACCTAAAAAAAATATAAAAAAATAAAATAAAATTTATTTGCCGAAATGATTAACAATTGCTAAAACTACGCTTACAGCTGTTGTTATAACTACAATCCAACCAGCAATCATCGCAACTGTTACTCCACCAAGATAACTTGGTAAGCTCAATATATTGTCAATCATTGCAAAACCTACTGATAACGATACTACAACTCCAGTTAACCATGCTAAAAATCCTAGTAATGTTTTAAGAGCACCACCTTTTTTTGCCATTTTCACCTCCTTTTTATTTATTAATGATACTTTTCCAAGGAAAAAATAGTTTAAAAATTCTTCGTTTTTCTGAATTTAAAATATCTGTTTTACATCTCATTTATGACATCTATTCCCAACAATTTCATAGAATTTTTTAAAACAAATCTAAATGATTGGACTAATGCTATCCGGAAATCTTCTTGTTTGGAATTAATCACAGGACATTTATGATAAAATTCATTAAAAATTTTTGCTAATTGGTAAGAATAGTTTGCAATATGAGATGGATTAAAATCGCTGTAGGATTTTAAAACAATTTCTGGAAATTCTGAAAGTTTTTTTACAAGTTCTATTTCCTTTGGTTTTAATTCTGTTATTTTAAATTTCTTTTTTGGTTTTATTTTTGCTTTTCGCAATATTGAACTTGCTCTTGCATAACTATATTGGAGATAAACTCCGGTATCACCTTCAAAATTTATTGACTCTTTTGGATTAAAAATCATATTTTTCTTTATATCTGTTTTTAACAAAAAATATTTTATTGCTGCTAAAGCAATTTTCAGGCTTCTTGATTCAAGTTCTTTTTTTGAAAGTTTTTCTCTTTTTTTAAGTTCTTGTTCAACTAATAGTCTCACTCTTTCAATGATATCATCTGCATCAACGACCGTTCCTTCTCTTGATTTCATTTTTCCTTCAGGAAGAAAAACCATACCATAAGAAATATGTTTAAGTTTATCTGCAAAACCCCACCCCAATTTTTTGATTATTGAAAATAAAACAGCAAAATGATAATCTTGTTCGTTTCCAGTAATATAAATAGAATAATCTAAGTTATTTTTGAATTTTAATTTGGCTAAATATAAATCCTGTGTAATATAAACAGATGTTTCATCGGCTCTTAATAAAACTTTCTCCCCTAGTTCTTTTCCTAAATTAATTATTATTGCGTTATCTTTTCTTTTTTTGAAAATTCCTTTTTTTAATCCTTCATACACAATTTCTTTTCCTTTTTTATATATCTCACTTTCATAATAATTTTTATCTAATTTAATGCCGAATTTTTTATAAGTTTCTTCAAAACCCTCTAACGCCCATTTGTTCATCTTTTTCCATAAGGCAATTGTCTTCTTATCTCCATTTTCCCATTTTTGCAAAAGCTCCTGTGCCTCTTTTTCTAATCTTTTGTTTTTCTTTGATTTTTCATTGAATAAAACATAGAAATCCCCAACAAAATGATCTGGTTTTTTGTTGGGTTTTTTATTCTTACCGAATTTTTGATAGGCAAGCATTGATTTTGAAATATGGATTCCCCTGTCGTTGTTGAGATTTGCTCTTATAACTTTTGCCCCATTAAATTCCATTAATCTTGAAATACTTTCGCCGATTGACATATTTCTTAAATGTCCTAGATGTAAGGGCTTATTTGTATTTGGAGAAGGAAATTCAATCATAATTCTTTTTTTATTGAGAATGTTTGTCTTTCCATAATTCTCTTTTTTATCTAATATTTCTTTGACGGTTTTTTCTGCAAAAATTTTTTTGTTCGTAAAAAAGTTTAGATAAGGACCTTTTGTTTCTATTTTTTCTATTTCTTTTGGAAGTTCTATTTTTTGCTCTAAATCCTGCGCAATTTGAGTGGGAGATTTTTTTAATTTTTTTGAAAGTACAAAGCAGGGAAATGCATAATCTCCTAATTCGGTCGAAGGTGGAATTTCAATCAAATTATAAATTTCTTTTTCATCCAACGGCACACTCTTTTTTAATAATTTTATGATTAATTGTTTCATAAAAATAAGAAAGAAAAAAGATTAATAAAGTTAATGTCCCTTTCACATAAATTTTAAAAAGAAGTTTGAAATAGAAAAGATTAATAAATAATATTAGGATAAAGTTAATATGGAATATGATTTAATTATTGTTGGGGCAGGGCCGGCGGGTTTGACAGCTGCGCTTTATGCTGCACGATATAATATGAAAGTTTTGGTTATCGGAAAAGTGCTTGGCGGCACTATAGGAGAGGCTCACAAAGTTTGTAATTTTCCTTCTTATGAAAATATCGCAGGAATTGAGCTTGCCAATAAGATGATAGAACAAATCAAAAAATTAAATGTTGAAATAAAACAAGAAGAAGTCTTAAATATTGAAAAGAAAAAAGATAGTTTTGATATAATCACTGACAAAAATAAATATTCTGCAAAAAAAATAATTTTGGCAACCGGAACACAAAGAAGAAAATTGGGTTTGGAAAACGAAGATAAATTAACTGGGCATGGTGTTAGTTATTGTGCAACATGCGATGCAAGATTTTTCAAAGATAAAATTGTTGGAGTTGTTGGGGGAAGCGACGCTGCTTTAACTGCTGCATTATTGTTAAGCAATTTTGCAAAAAAAGTTTACATAATTTATCGTAAAGATAGGTTTTTTCGAGGAGATAAGAAATGGATTGAGGAAGTAGAAAAAAACAAAAAAATCGAATCATTATTTAATTCACAGGTCGTTAGATTAATCGGCGAAGAAAGATTAAAAGAAATTGAATTAAACGATGGAAAGAAATTGAAACTTGATGGTTTATTTGTTGAAATTGGGGGTGTTCCTGTTTCGGAATTGGCTAAAAAATTAGAATTAGATTTTGATGGAAGCTTTATTGCTGTTGATAAAAAACAGAAAACAAATGTCGAAGGAGTTTATGCTGCAGGAGATATTACAAATAATCCCCTAAAGCAAATGGTGACCGCATGCGCCGAAGGTGCTATTGCGGCTAATTCTGCTTACCGTGAGTTGAAATAAAAAATAAAGATTATGCAATAAATTTTTAAGTAGAATTCTATTGTCAATTTTAGGTGGGGGTGCCGGAGTGGTCAAACGGGCTGCCCTTAAGAGGCAGTGGCTTAGTGCCTGCGCAGGTTCGAATCCTGTCCTCCACACTTTCATTATAAGAACTAGATTCCTAGAAATTTTAATATTGGTGCTTAATATTTGAAGCAGGGGTTGTAATTTCTTTTTTATTTATTTTTTCTCCAGTTTTTCCATTACTATCACTATTCCCTTCAGATTTTTCTTTTCCTTCTTCACTTTTAGAAAATTCTTTTTTTTCTATTGTTTTAACTATTCCTTCAGATGCTTTTTCTTTTCCTTTAGAAGAAGCTCCTATTGCTCTTTCAATTGAATCTTTTGTTTTTTGTTTTGGTACTTTATTTTGAACTTCTTTTAATATTTTTTCGTGCTTAGATGTTGCTCTTTCAATAACTTGATTAACATTCGTATCCTCTTTCCCTGATTGTTTAACAGTTTCTGCAACATGGTTTGCTTGACTTATCTTTTCTTCATATTCTTCTAATAACTCTTCAACTTCTTCTTCACAATTTTCACTACATCCTTCTTCTGTTCTTTCTCTTACTTGTTCTAATTTTCTTTCTGCAATCTTAAGGTGAATTTCTGCTGCCTTTTCTGGTTTAACTTTTTCTAAGGAATTCAATGCTTTTTTATTTCCTTTGTTTGAGAAATTTATTGCTTTCTGTATTGCTGGTTTTGCTTGTTCTGGAATTTTTTTAAGAATTTCTTTTAAAATATCTACATGCATTGAAGTTGCTTCAGCAACAACCTCATCAATATTGGAAGTATTTTTTCTTTGCTCTCTTGCCAATTCTGAAATCTTGTTGACCTCTTCTATTTTTTTATCATAATCTTCTATTAGGTCATCAATAAATTCAGTTTTATTTTCTTCTATTAATTTAGCAGTTTCTGCAAGTCTCTCTTCTGAATATTGAATTAACCGCATAACTTTCTTTTCCTCATTAAAAGTAAATCTTAAAACAATACCTTCTTTAAATCTCTTAAATCTATACCAAAATGAATCAGGAGTTAAATCTGCTTCCGGGCATTTTTTTTGCCATCCACGAGGAAGTAGTTCTTTTTTTCTAAGACCTGGAGGCAACCAATCACAACTTTTATTTTTTCCGGTTTCTTCGGTTTCATTAGATTGTGGAGATTCTGTCTCAGTTAGATTTATTAAATAAAGGTAGGCTCCATATGCATCAACCCTTCCTGCTCCTTGGGTATTTTCATCCAGGCTAAGATTAACAGCAGTTATTTTTAAGATATCTAAAATATCAGATGGTTTGAGTGTAGAATTTATTTCTAATAATAAAGCAATAACGCCAGAAACATGAGGTGTAGATGCACTTGTTCCTGAAAGAGATCTAAATGAATTATCAATCCATGCTGAAGTTATATCCACACCAGGAGCAACCAAATCTGGCTTTATTCTTCCATCATCTGTTGGACCCCTACTACTCCAAACCTGAACATTATCATTATTATCAACTGCTCCAACAGTTATTCCTTTTTTTGAACATCCTGGAGAGGTTATTGTTCCCTGGTCCGGACCTAAATTCCCTGCTGCAACTACTGCGACAACACCCCTGCTTACAGCATTATCGACTGCTTGTGATATAGCGTCTGTCCCGTCGCAAGGATCGATTTCTGCACCAAAACTCATACTAATAATTTCTGCGCCATTATCTACTGCCCATTCTATCCCCTTAATAATATCAGAACCATAACCTATTCCATCCTTATTTAAAACCTTAACATTAAATAAATCAGCATTATAAGAAACGCCCTTATAAATTGAATTTGTAGAAGCAATTATGCCGGCAACATAAGTACCATGCCCGTTTAAGTCATCTGTACCTTCACCAGTATAATCTATTTCTTTTTCAATTGTTAAGGCTGGATGTTCATCATGAATTCCTGTATCCAAAACCGCAACGTCTATACCTTTACCAGTTACTCCCTCTTGCCATACATTATCTGCTTGAATTTGTGGAATGCTTTTATCAAGAACTAACTTTACCTTATAATCTGGTTCTACTAATTTAACAAAAGTTCTTTTTGCTATTTTTTTAGCTGCCTGGGCAGGAATTTCTGCAGAAATGCCATTTATAATATTATATTGATGTTTTATCTTTGCTCCATCTGATTTTATAGTGCTTATATCTGTAGGCATTGGTTTTCCATGAAATAAAATTATCACTTTAATTTTTTCTGTGGCAGGAGTTTTATTTACAATTTCAGATAAATCTTTTTTTAATTCTCCTGCTGAAACTAAAGGCAAGAAAACCAATAAAAACACAATCAGTGATAAATATATTTTTTTCATTTTTCCTCTTTTTAATTTTTAGTATTTGAAATTTTAAATAGTTTTTGGTATCCTTACTCAAATAACTTAGAAATAGAAAGTCCTTTTTGAGCCCGATAAATTGCTTCTGCAAAAGTATTATGGACATAAACTATATCTAAACTATTTTCCTTTTGATAGTGGGTATTACTTGTAAAAATCCTGTCAAAATGTTTTTTTAATTCAGATGTTCCTTCGGTAAATAATCCATGGGTTCCATAACAGTATAGTTTTTTTGCTCCTTCTTCCTTAAGAAGTTTTGCGGCCTTACAAAGAGTATTACCAGAATCAATTATATCGTCAACAATTAGAACATCTTTTTTATTGACATCTCCGGCCAATCTCATTTCTTCTACCTCTCCTTCCTTTATTCTTCTTTTATCTATAAAAGATATGGGGTATTTTGATTGGAGTCTTTGAGCAAAAGACCTTGCTCTTCCAACCCCACCCGCATCAGGCGAAACAATTACCAGTTCTTCTAAATTATTTATGATTTTTTTCTGTCTTAGATATCTGACAACATCTGGAAAACTATATAGATTATCCAAGGGAATATCTTCTGGATAAAATCCCTGAATTTGTGGGGCATGCAAATCCATAGTAATTACTCTTTTTAGGTTAGGGGAAATTGAAGAAGCTAATGCTCTTGCAGAAATAGGAACATGGGGCTTATCTTTTCTATCTTTTCTACTATATAACATATCTGGAAGAACAAAACTAACACTTTTTGCAGAAGAGCTTAATAATAAATCTTTTAATAATAAAAGCTGTACCCACCATTCTTGCGGATTTTTATTTGAATCGTGAATAAAATAGATATCTTTTTGCCTAACATTTTCTGGAACTTCCATATTGATTTCTTTATTTCTAAAATAACCAATAAAAACCTCTTTTAAAGGAACATCGATATCTTTTTCCCCTAAGAGATAATTTTGAATCTTTTCTGCAAACATCCACGAAGTAGAATTCTTATCTGCAAGCAGTACCACTTTTTCCATATCCTTAAAGCCATAAATTTATTTAAATTAATTATTGTTTAGAAAGATATAGGATGGACAAGAAGATTAATATTATTTTTTTGGTTTTTTTGATTTTGATTTTCTTTTTGATAAATTATTCCTTTCTTGATTCTCTGCTTGTAAAATTCTTAAATGAAAAAGAAACAGTGATGATAAGTAGGGTAATTGATGGTGATACAATTGTAGCAAACAATTATTCTATAAGGTTATTGGGAATAAATGCTCCAGAAAAAGGAGAAAGATTTTATTTTGAAACAAAAGAGTTGTTAGAAAATCTTGTTTTAGATAAGAAAGTTGAATTAGAAATTTATGGCAAAGATAGATATCATAGAAAACTTGCTTATGTTTATATTGATGGCATTAATGTTAATATTGAACTAGTAAAAAAAGGATTTGCAAATGTTTATTTATTAGACAAAAGAAAATATGAAAAAGAATTAAAAGAGGCTTGGAAAAATTGTATAAATGAAAATAAAAATTTGTGTGAAAAATCAAAACACAAATGTGCTAATTGTATTGAATTAAAGGATTTTGATTATAAAAATGAAGAAATTATATTTTATAACAGATGTAATTTTGATTGTAATTTAGATGGTTGGGAAATTAAAGATGAAGGAAGAAAAAAATTTATTTTTAACGAATTTATTTTGAAGGGTGGGAAGGAGATAAAAATAATTAAAGGAGGGGGGGAGGACAAAGAAAATATTTTATTCTGGAAAATAAATGGATATATCTGGACTGATTCTGGCGATACCCTGTTTTTAAGAGATAACAAAGGAAAATTAGTTTTATATCATAGTTATTAAATTATGACAATTCTTTTAAAGAAATTAATCGTTTAGTGGTTATGCGAAAGATAATTTTGATAACAATCGCGCTCATAGTATCTTGCAGTTTTTTTATTTCTGCATTACATGAAGTAAATATGTCTATTTCTGAAATTAGAGTTAGTGATGTTGTTATGGCAGATACTTTAATAGGTATTGGGGTTGATGTTTACAATCATGGAAATTATAATGAAAAAATCTATATTGGATGCAGAATCGATAAAATAGTTGATAATGAAGTAAAAGAGCGAAAATGGCTTAGAAATTCTCTGGTAGTGAATAAAAATAGTAGTAAAGAATTTGTATGCAATTATACATTTAAGGAAACAGGGAATTATGAAATTCTTGTCTCAATGTCCCCAGCTTATCCTGGAGATTATAGGGGGGATAATAGAAAATTAAAAAAAATCGCTGTTGTAGAAAAGGGAACAGAATACCATGATTTAAGAGTCGAGGACATTATAATCAGTGAGGAAGTTAAAACAAATAAACCGTTCCAAATAATTGCAAAAATAAAAAATGATGGAGATTTTACTGAAACTGTTAAAGTTGGTTATAAAGTAGACAGTGAATCATGGGTATCTGAAAAATTAATAACAATATTGTCAAAACAAATAAGAGAAGTATCATTTGATCATATTTTTTTAAATGGGGGGAACCATACAATTATCATCTCTATAGAAAGTGTTGCAAATGAATCAAATATTGAAAATAATGAAAAAAGCAAGGAAATAATCGTAGAAGAAGGAGAAAATTATTATCATGATTTATCTATTTTAAATATAAGTATTAATGATGTTGTTGTAGTTAATGAATCTATACCGATAAAAATTAAAGTTTACAATGATGGACTTTTTTCAGAAATTGCAAAGGTTGGATATAGGATTAATAATGGAAACTGGATTAAAAAATCTGCACAAATCAGTCCGAAATCAACCATAGAATTTATTTTTAATCATATTTTTGAAGAATTAGGAGATAAAATTATTTTTGCATCTGTAGAAAGCGTATTAGGAGAAGATAAAATAGAAAATAATGAAAAAAGTAAAAATATAACTATTGAAACAGGCGTTTTTATTGAGAATTGTTCAGAAGAAACTAATGGGCAAAAGTGTTTAAGCAATTCAGGAAGTAAAGGAATATGTGCTATAGATCGTAAAGGTGAATGGGCTTGTGATACTACAGGAGTTGCGAAATTAAACGGAATTTTATATCAAAAATGCTGGTATAATTCTGTTGCAGGTATGTTTCCAACAGAAGCTGTTGTAGTAAGAGTGTTTGTAAAACAGAAATAGGTAATCGTAAGAATGTACTTGTTTCAGTTTCAAGAAAATATCGTTCTAGTGGAGAGTATATGTGTTCAGAAGGAGATGTATGTGATTCTGATACAAGCGATGGAAAGTTTGAGCCTGATGGAGTCTGGAAAGATGGGGAATGTGTTGTTAGTGAAGAACCTGAAGAACCATCTGAACCAAATTGCGGCGATGGAATTTGTGGAGCAGATGAGAATTATTTAACCTGCCCACAAGACTGTGAAGCACCACAACAACCAGGAGGTATTTGTAAAGATAGTGATGGGGGGGTAAATTATAAGATAAAAGGAAGCGCAAGAAATATGCCTTTTACTATCGGGTATAGAGATTGTTGTAAAGATAATGACGAAGGAAGATGTATTTATGATAGAATAACAAGATATTTGCATGAAGGTTATTGTGATGGTAATATTCCGAAAAGAATATTATATGAATGTCCTAATGGATGTTTAAACGGGGTTTGTGTGTAATGTTACTCGAAACCAATAATAAACTAACTTTTTAAAAGAAGTTATGTTCAAAATAATAAGATAAAAAATTATCTTCAATGGTCTTAGGCCATAGTTATAAAATTGAAAGGAGGTTAAAAAATGAATAAATTAAAATTAAATTTAGTGATAATTTTAGGGATTATGTTTGTGATGATCAGTGGTGTTAGTGCGAACACAATTGATTCTTCTACAATGTGGTTTGAAGGAGAATTAACATATGATGCTGAAACTGGTGGTTATATAGGAACAATTGATGCAATTCCAGGAACATATTATATGCCCGGTGGTCCAGGATGTGATGAAAACAATAAAACTCCTGATGGAACAGATTGTGTCGGTGGTTTTGATGTTTATGCAAAAGAAGGTGGAACTGTTTTTGTCCAAGGATGGACTCCTGAAACAACAATAGTAAATTCTGACCATGATGGTTATTCTAAAACAGGACCATGGGGACAATTTTATGACCCAGATGTCCCAGATTGGAATCATTATCAATTGAAATTTGAAAACAATCGATGGTATCTCCAATATAAAGGTGATGCATTGGGTACCCCAATGTCAGGAAAAATTAACTGGAATACAAAATATGCAACTGAAACAGATATTGGTGCATATTTAGGAATAGTTCCAGATGATCCTGATGCGAATGATGGTGATGCTGCAGCAAATGGTGGTGGAGCGCAAGCATGGGATATGGATTGGACATGGGGTTCTGAAGTAGTGCCATTAGAATATCCTGGATTTTTGGTTGATGTAACAAATCTTGGAGATGGCACTTATAGAGTGTCATTGACTCCTTCAGAAAAAGCAGGAATAATCTCTCCAAAAGATGGAAGTTATGTAAATGGATATATTGAAATTGAATGGAATGGAAATTTCGGAACAGCGTCATTAGTTTATGCTGAAGGGGCATGTGATGGAACTGTAATTAATAGTGGCTCATTAGTTAATTACATTACTTCTAAAGGAACATATACTTGGGATGATTATCCGGGGGATGGAAAGTATTGTTTAAAAATAATTTCAGCAAATGACCTTTATGCTGAAGCAGAAATAACAATAGATAATGGAAATCCCACAGCAGATTTTATAACTATACCTGAAACAAATTTTGTAATTGGTGAAGAAATAACATTTGATGCTAGTAGTTCTATTGGAGATGATATTGAAACATATGAATGGGATTTTAATAATGATGGAATTATTGATGGGGAAGGTGTTTCTCTCACATATGTATATTCTGAACCAGGTGATTATGATGTAGTGTTGACAGTAACAGATTATGCTGGAAATCAGAATACAACAATGAAAAGAATAGAAGTTTCAGAACCAGACTATGGAGAAAATCAGTTGTCATATCAAACAATTGTCGAAGAAGGATTATCAGAATCATTTGATACTGGTTTAACTGGAGTAGAATGCAGTTGGGTTAATCCTCCTGAACAAGAAATCTCTCTTGAAGAAGATGGAAGTAACTGTATATTAACATGGGAAACAGAAGAAGGAGATGAAGGAACATATAATCTAGCTATAAGAGCCAAAGGTGACGAAGGAACCAAATATTACCAAGTAAATATAGTTGTTCATACATGGAAGATAAATCTTAACGAAGGATGGAATTTAATTTCAATTCCGCTAACTCCTGGAGATATAAGTATTGAATCTGTTTTAGGTGGAATAATTAACGATATTGCTTACGATGGGGGAAGCACATATACTATTTACCAGTATGATGCTACAAGTGAAACTTGGAATAAAGCACGGCCTTTATCTGATAAAAGTGGATTTTATGGATCTTTAGATAAAATTGTTCCGGGTTATGCATATTGGATAAAAATGGAAAATCCGGCAGTATTATATGGGGATAAAAAGAAAGTTGAAGGACCAGAAGTACCAATTCCGTCAATAACACTAGCAACAGGAAAGTGGAATTTGATTGGAAAATATGGTCTTGGAAATACAAATATCTCAACAGCATTCCAATTACTAGAAGAAAATTACTTTGCTGATAATATCCTTGAATTTGTCGAAAATGTTTGGCAGAAACTCACAGGAGAAGAATTAGAAGCAACAAAAGGATATTGGCTAAGAACAAAAATTGTTGAAGGAAAAGACACTATCTCATATGAACCAGGAACATACTATTTCGATTAAAATTAATTTATTTTTTCTTTCTTTTTCTTTTTTATAATTAATTTAATAAATAAAAATCTATTTATAATATTATGAAAATGAGGTGTGGAAAAACCCTTAGATTGTATCAAGGATATTTTTGGGATAATCCAATCATAGAAATTAGTGAGCTAAGAGAAGACATAAATAGAGAAAATAAAGTAAAAATTATTGAAAAAGTGAGTAAATCAAACTACATAAAAAATCAAAAAACAAGTAAAGGAAAACATATTGATTTATTGATATGAAATGGGAAAGAGTTTTATAAAAAGGAGATTAATCTCTCTTGGGTTTTTTACTATGATTTCTGTAAGTTTGATTGGTTATATTGAAATCTTATCTAATAAGTTCAAAAATAGTGATAAGGAACTTATTGAAAAAAGGTTTAAAGAATGTTCATGGAAGCCATACTATGGAAACAAAAAAGACCTCTATAAATATTATATGAAAGAAAAAATTGAAATTGATTATGGGGTATATGAAAAGATTGTTAAAGAAAGGAACAAGAATTTAGAGGGATTAATATATTTGCCAGATTTAAATGGTGATGGGAAAGTTGGAAGATGAGTATTTACAAAAAAATAAAATTTGGAGGACTAATAAAAATTGTATGGAAATCGGCACCGAATATTTTTGCTTTCCCTTATGGATTATACGAATATCGAAAAATTCTTAAAAAAAGTTCAACTTTAGAAGAAGTATTTAAATTACATAGCAAAAAATATTTTGATTCCGGATTATTTCGATTAGGGAGGCCTAAATATCACAAAATAAAAAAAATTCTTCTTGAAGAATATGACATAGAATAATCCTTCCGAATAAGAATATTTAAATAAAAAAGAGTATTCTTAAAACTAAATGAGTCTAATAAGTATTTATAATGCATACTGGCAAAGACAACAAAATACAATAAAAAGCATATTAAGATATATTAAGAGAATTATACCAACAAAAATAACAATAGAGGATATTGCTAAAGAATCGCCTAATTGTGTGAAAATTTCTGATGAATTTAAAATTAACTTAGAAAAACTATTAATCTATGAAAATTACAGGTACATTATCCATTTATTAAAAGATGAAGAAAGATTAGATAAACTTGAAGAAAGAATAAAAAATTACGATTATCTAAAAAATAAAGAAATGTTTTTATTAAAACAGGCGGCAAATAGAATAGAAAATAGAGTAGAAAAAAAAGATTTTTACTATATTGCTAATCTTGTTTGTATTGACTATTATTTAGAAAAATGGGTAAATAAATTTAATGAATTAAAGCAAAATCTAAATAAGCAGATATTTGTAAATTAAAATTTAAAAATAATTCCGCCGGTTATTTTTTCATTATTTATTACATGATTTAAATAATGAATATTTCCCATTCCCAATAAAATTTTTCGGGTATATTGATTATATTTTTTGGGAATTATATACCCAGAATATTTCGGTGCTAAATCACATAAAATAAACCAGGCTGTTGTTGTTAAAAGATAATACAAAAACATTTCTCCATTACTTGGATGGTTACCAGCCCAAAAAGTAATTAAGGGATTAGATTCATGATAGTAATTAGTATATCCGTTTTTTATTTTAATACCATTAAAAATCCTATCCTCTTTTTGTTCAATAGGAAAATTTGCTGTTTGATATGCATTAAAAGCAGATAACAAAGAAGAACTAAAGAAGAGTGTTTTCTCTAATTTACTCCAATGATATTGTTTATTGTAGTTCTCAAAGAGTTTATTTTTTTTATCTTCAAAACTTTTGGCATCAATATGATTAGGAGTAAAGATTAAAGAGGCAATTAGTGAAAAGATCATAAAAGATTTTTTGAACCTCATTTTTGATTATTTAGGAAATTATCAATTAGATGTATTGTCCATTTTCCGATTATTCTAGAAGAATATAATAATGAATTATTATAGGGATGAAATTTGGGATATATGTTATGTACAGAATTTAATCTTATTTCATTTTTTAATTCAGAAGATTTTATTGTCCTCTTTTCAGAAGGAACTCCGGTAAAACTAAAACCGTCAGTTAATCTTTCTAAATTAGTCCCATCTGTTTTGATTATATAAATGTCATGTTCATCATTTTCAGCTTCCCTATTAGAATCAAAAACAATATAATCCCCGTCAGGTGACCAAGATGGATTATAATCATTAGAAAGGTCTGCTGTTAATGGCATTATATCTATTTTATCAATATTTATCAAACCATTATCGTTCTTTTCTATGCTATTTGTAATAAAAAGATTACTCCCTCTTGTAGATTTTTTAACAACAAACGCAAGTCTTCCATCCCAACACCAATTATACATGCCAATCCAAGAAGTATAATAATTTATTTTTTCATTAACAGGTATCAGATTAGATATTCCCTTTGGGGGATATTCACTTAAATACATTTTATTATTAAAAGTAAATGCTATAAATTTTTCATCATGAGATAAAACTGGAAATTCATATTTACCTTCTCCCAAACCAAAATTTAATTTCTTTGGTATTCCTCCAAAAGAATATCTTTGCCATACCTCAGAAGTATTATCTTTTAAATTTATTTGATATAAGATATTATCTCCCTCCCAATTTGGAAATAAAATTATTTTTTGTTGTTTTTCGTCATCCCCCAACACTTTTATATCTGATTTTTCCAAACCCCCGATATCAATTATTTTAAAATATTCATCTTTACAATATAAGATATTGTTCCCAGAAGGGGACCATATTGCTTGTGGTTCATGTGATAAGTGTGTGATAAGGGTAGTTCTCTTAGGAAAAGGTATATCTTTATTTTCTTTATCAGGACCAATTATTCCTTTCTCACTACAATTATTAAAAAGAATGACAGAAAGAGAAAAAAGATTAATTCTCTTTAAAAATTGCCTCCTTTTCATATTATTTAAATGTAAAAAACCTATAAAAGTATTACTATATCTGGTTATAATAACAATCAAGTTAAATTATTCTATGCATTCATTGAAGATTATAAAAAACAATAATACTTTTAAAGAAATTAGACATAAATGTTTAATGAAAAAACAAATAGCTTTTATATTATTTATTATTTCTATAATTGGAATAATATCTGCTACAAACTGTCCGCCAAGCATTCCTAAAACATATTATGGAGATGTTTTTTATGGTGGGGATATCTTGTCTGGAACGTTTGAAATTCGAGCAAAAATTGGAGATGATACCGTAGGGGTTGGAGAGATTTTTGGAGGCGAATATTCAATTGATGTTTCTCCTTGTTTTGGTGATACAGGAAATATAGAATTTATTGTAGGGGGATGTTTAGCAAATGAAAAAGGAAATTATAATGGAGAAGAAGATTGGGGAAAAAGTGAAGAATTAAATTTAACAATCAGCGAATGCGTCCCCCATTCTGGACTCTGTGGAAATGGTGTAATTAACCTTGGAGAAGAATGTGATGGGGAAAATCTTGCAGGAAGAAATATAAATGATTGTGGGGTAGGATGGACAGGAACAATCTCCTGTGATTCTAGCTGTAAGATTGATTATTCAAATTGTGAAGTTTATGCCCCCCAACAAACTACGTCTCCAAGTGGGAGTGGAGGCCCTTCTGGAGGTGGAAGTTCTCCAAGTTCCCAAAAATCAACATTAAAAACATATAGTTTTACAATTGATGAAACAAACAAAGGAGTAACATCGGAGATAAAAGAAAATGAAGTTGTCAAATTTTATATCGCAAAAAACGGAGATGTAGAAAGTCATTCAATAACCCTAAAAACAATTTCAAAAGATTTTGTTGTTCTTGAAATAAAAAGTGAACCGATTGTTATTAGCCTGAATATTGGAGAAACTAAAAAATTTGATTTGACAGGAGACAATTTTTATGATTTAAAAACCACATTAAATGAAATTAAAAACGATAAAGCAAACTTAACAATTAATACAATTCATGAGAAAATCTCTGAAGAAGAAAAATCTGTGAAAGAGTCTGAAGGAAATTATGCAGGAATTACTGGAGCGGTAACAGGTTTTATAAAATCTGGGAAAGGAATTATTACCTTAATTTTTGCTACATTAATTGTTGTTTCTGGAATTTTGATTGTTGTAAGGAAAAGAAAGCAAATTTTTAAAAACTCTGATTTACCTATAAAATCGTAAGCCAGGTCGGCGGGTTAGCCCTCCGCTGTTTGCAAACGGGCTTTATGGCAGACTGCAAGAAGGTGCGTGACAGATGAATTAGAAAGTCTTTATTTGGACGTTGAAGTTCTGTCCGCTTTGATCTTGCAGGTGCGAAACGGGTCAGGCCTTGATCGGAGCAGCCCTAAACATCTGTTAAGGTGCTTAGCGGGTTGCAGAACCGAGGAAAAATAAAGGTAGCTTTCTAAGGATTCTGGAGCAATCCTTCGGGCTTACACTCAACAATAATAATCTTTTTAAAGATCTTGAAATTGAAAATCTTATGATAAGAAAAGAGGCATTTTATTCTCAATTTATTTTGTTTTCATATTCTCAAATGGTCTTAGGCCATAGTTATAAAATTGAAAGGAGGTTAAAAAATGAATAGATTAAAATTAAATTTAGTGATAATTTTAGGGATTATGTTGGTGATGATTAGTGGTGTTAGTGCTACTTTATATGTTAATTCTGGATGTGCAAATGAAAGAGATTCTATTGTAGATGCTGCTAATAGATTAGTTGAAACTCAAAATGAAGATGGTGGATGGGAATGGGTAAATCCTGATGAAAATCCGTCAACAGGTGTCCCAAGCCCCAAGAATACTGTGGGAGTAACTGCACAGGGGCTATTAGATGTTTACAGGTTAACAAAAGACTATAGGTATTTGAATAGCTCAATAAGTGCTTATAGGTATATTGATGTCCAAGCTAAAAACGATGAAAGAATAAGGGGGCCAGATATTCCTTTCTTAGTTGAACTTTCTGAAGTTACTGGTGAAGCAGAATATGCTGAGCTTGCCAAAACGAGATATCAAGATGCCTTAGAAGAATATGGGGGAGCAACAGGTCTTGCAGAACATATAAGAGATGTTAGAGTCAGTCAGGGTTGGGAAACTTTAGTTCCTTGGGATATTAATTTGTATGTACAAGGAGCATTAGCATTAAACAGATATTATCCTGAAGAAAGATTTGATAATGATGCGGAAGATATGACAGAAATAATTTATAATTATCTTTATGTAGATGAATCTGGTTTTGACTTTAATGATAAAGAACAAGATGCATATTGGTTGGCTTACACAGGAGCAATTGAGGCTTTTACAACAACAGGCTTACATTTATCAGAAAGAGATTCTCTTAAAGAAGATTTATTGGAGAATCAGGGAATAGAAGGAGATTTTGATAACGATCCCCAAATAACAGCTTATGCTGTAATGGCATTATTAAAGGCTGGAGAGAAAAGTGCGGCGGAAAATGGAGTTATGTTTTTAATGAATACTCAAGATGAGAATGGTGGATGGAGTTATGATGAAAATGAATATACTGAAGTTACAAGTGAATCTACCCAAGCAATTTTTGACAGCATTTACGAAAATGCATTTTGCTCAATCCAAGATGCAATAGATGCTGCAAATTCTGGAGATGTAATTGAAGTTTCAGCTGGGACTTATGAAGAGGGGTTAATAGATATTAATAAGGATTTAACTATAATTGGTGATGCAGAAAATAAACCTGTGTTTAAGCCCACTGAAGATACAATACATAGCAATCATCGTGGATGGATTCAAGTAAGTGGGGATGTAAATGTTATAATTAAAAATTTAATATTAGATGGTGAAGGAAAAAATATTGAAAATGCGATAAGATATCAAGATGATGCTTCTGGTAGTGTAGAAAACTGTGATTTCTTAAATATCAAATATAACCAATATACTGGAATTGGGGTTGTTGTTCTAGATTATAGCAAATATTTAGGTGGAGAATTAGAAGATATTTCGCCAGAATTTTATGTTAAAGATTGTACATTTGAGAACATTCAACGTATAGGTATGATGTGTTTTGGTGTAGACAAGTGTTATTTTGAAAACAATAAATATCTAGGTAAAGGAGAAGGAGATTGGTTGGATTATGGTATTGAAATTGGTGGTGGAGCACAAGCAACATTAAGTGGGAATGAAATTTCTAATTGTAATGGTGTAGCAGAGAGTGATGGTTCAATATCTGCAGGAATATTAGTTACAACATATTACGGTGAAGGAACAAGTGCAGAAATACAAAATAATGTATTGTATGATAACACTGTAGGTATAGCAGTAGGTTATGATGAAGAAGACTCATCAAATGTAGTAATAAATAACAATAATGAAATTTACAATAATGAATATGGTATAGAAACATCAGAAAGTGGTCTAATCTTTTTAGCAGTTAATGAAAATTCAATATATGATAATTCAGTTTTATCTTTAAATGCAAATAATGGACCAGAAGTTAATGCAGAAAAGAATTGGTGGGGAAGTGCGATTTTTAATGAAATAAAAGCCCTTATTACAGGATTAGTTGATTTTGATCCATGGTATCTTAGTGGAGATATGGTCCATACTTCTGATGAAGATAGTGATGGCGATACAGTTATAGACAGTGAAGATAATTGTGTAGATGTCGCAAATGCTGATCAGGCAGATAGCGATAGTGTGATCAGGCAGATAGCGATAGTGATGGTGTAGGAGATGCATGTGACAATTGTATTAATACTGCGAATGCTGATCAGGCAGATAGCGATAGTGATGGTGTAGGAGATGCATGTGAGGGTAATGTTGATGGAGATGATGTTCCTGATGAAAAAGATTTTGTTAAAGGAGATGAAAATCTAGTTGATACAAATGTCAATATAGATTTAAAAATAGATAATGAAGACGATTTAAATCAGGTAATAACTGGTAAGAAAAAAGTTGAATTTAAGGAAATTGTAAATGGGGAAGAAAAGCCAATTGTTGAATTTGAGTTTGAATTTGGTAGAAAAATTGAAGGAGAAATACAAAAATTAGATTTGACTAAAATAGTCATTAAAAAACAGGATCCAAACGCTAATGAAGGAAGCATCATAATTAAAGGGATTAACTTAGAAAAACAGAAAAAGACTAAAACAGTTTATTTGGATAACATTAATCCTGAAAAAGATTCTGTATGTATTAAAGATGCAGATGTTTTAAGCATAACAGAAATAAGTGCTAATTGCGACGGAGCAGACGAAGTTTTGGTGCATTGTCCTGGAACAAAAGGCAAATATAAATGTACAATTGTAGGAGACAAATATAAAATAACAGGCCTTACTCATTCAGCAGCTAAAGAAGCATCATATTCTTGCAATAATAATTGGGATTGTAATTATCTAAGTACTTCGCGAGGAACATCATGTGATGGGATCTTTTTAAAATATTATGTAGGGGTATGCAGAAATGGTGTATGTGAAAGAGTATATGCTAAAAAACCAAATGTTAAAAAGTGTGGAGCAGAATGTGATGCACAAAATAGATGTCCTAAAACAGAGTGTGACCACTTAGATGGCTGCATAGGAAAAGATTACTATGACTATGAAGATAGATATAATGGATGTAGAAATGGTGTTTGTGTAGAAAACAAATGCGAAAATCCAAAGATATATTACAATGATACAAGATGTGGTGCTGGAATAACATGTGAAGAAGGAATGGCTGCAGTTGATAATAAAGGTGAATGGGCTTGTGATACTACAGGAGTTGCGAAATTAAACGGAATTTTATATCAAAAATGTTGGTATAATTCTGTTGC
>JAFCEJ010000001.1 GCA_017609175.1 Candidatus Pacearchaeota archaeon | reverse complement strand
ACGTATACCTTTTTCTGGATCTAAAAGCCTTAAATGAGCTGCAGACAAGTTCGTAATAAATTCAACAATTCCATTAACAACATCTTTATATCTTGAATCTAACTCATATTTTATCTCTTTCACATCAGGATCAGCAAGTTTTGTAATATCCACTCCTGCGAATGACTTTAATTCCTCAATATAATCTACAGAAGTCTTTATTGTCTCTCTAGTTGATTTTACAAACATTTCTTTTTCAATTTCTTCCTGAACCTTTGAAAGCTCTTCTTTTTGCTCCCTCTTCAATTCTTCATATTCTTTATTTTTGAACAGGTTAATTAAGTCACCCAGTTCCCTTACTAATTTATCAAATAAGAAATTTTGACCTTTTCTATGGAATAATCTAACAAGATTTAACAAGTCATCTAAACTAGTGTTGATAGGTGTTGCAGTTAAGAATAAAACTTTCGAGTTCCCATTTTCATCAATAATTTTCTTGAGATTTCTTGTTCTATAAGAATCAGGGTTCCTATAATTATGGGCTTCATCTACAATTATTAAACCATAATTCTTTGCATATTTTTTGAATCTAAAGATTTCAGGTTTTTTCTGAAGTTCACCCATAGATACAAGTTTGACTTTATCAAATATATCAAATTCCTTTAGATATCTTGGCCATTGGTCTTCGTTATGTACTAATCCAGCAGGCGCAATCACCAAAACCTTTTTTCCATTATTTATGAAATATTTTGCTATTTGAGACGCGACATAAGATTTGCCTAAACCTACAGAAGAAGTTACGAAACATCCTCTATATCCTTTACTGTTAAAATTATTTAATACTCTAATAAAATCAACATATTGAAACTGTAATAATTTTGATTTCTTGAATTCTTCAAAAAGATAATCTGCTTTTAAGAATTTAATAAGGATCTTAAAGAATTCTCTTGGTTCAATATAAACAAAAATATTTTTTAATTCATCTTTAAACTTAGATTTCTCAATCGCTTCAACAATCGCTTCAGATACTTTTAATTTTTCAAAATCTTCTGTGCCTTTTTTCCAGAGATTCTCAAACCATAATTCAACATCTTCCAAATCTCTTGGATCAGTAATAATGGTATTTAGTTCTGTGTTTCCCACTAAACCACTAGGCGTTAGGTTAGAAGAACCAATAACTCCTGCTTTATATCTATCTAATAAATTTGTTGTTGAATGGTTTCTCAGAAACAGATATGCCTTACTATGCAATCTTTCTGGATTTTTATTATCACCAAAATAAACTCTAACTTTTAGGGTTTTATACTCTTTAACCAACTGATAGAACAATTTTATGGCAGGTCTAATTTGTTCATTGTCTTCTAATTTATTAAATTTATCTTTGAAAGCTTTAATTAGCTGTTCTTTTGTTGGTTTCGTTGTCTCATAACCCATTAGAATTTTAATTTCTTTAAGTTCTTTCAATGAGTTTATTATTTCAACTAACCCTTCTAGATAAAAATAACCTACTGCACATTTAAAACTCTCAGAATCTTTGGCAATCGTCTTTAAAACTTCCTTCATATTAAGAGATTTAACTCTCTTGTTGTCTACAATCTTACCTTCTCTCAAAATTTGGTTAAAGTCAGTCATTTTTCTCTAACTCCTTTTTCATGAAATCTTCAACTTTTCGTGAGAGAATTATATGGCGTTCTTCACAGTATTTTTTATATTTCTCGTAAACTTCTTCATCCAAACTTAAAGCAACCGTTTTTCTACCCATATGTATCCATATAAATTCATATGTTTATAAATCTTACGTATATTTGTCTAGTGGATAGTGGAAAGATTCTCTTTTTATAAACTTTCCACCCACGCTTTACTCCCACCCGTTCTTCTTTTAAAAAAGAACCAAAAACAAAAGCCCCTTCTATCCTCTTTTCCTAAAAAAACAAGAAACACCAAACCCTCTTTTTTTAAAACCTAAAAATAAAACCCCCTAATTTTTTAGCAAGTTTATCGTCTTCTTTTTTTAGTTCTTTATCTCTGTTCATAAAATATCTTTTTTCTTTCTCAATTAATAAAATAATATTGGGATTGATTTTGCTCTGCAGAAATTTTTCATATATCTGATAACCTATTTCTCTGTATAAACTTCCTGGAACAATAAATATCATAATTTATTTAAAATCTCTTAATTAAAAAAGATTATGTTTCAGAAATACCTCATTATTGCAAGCAAATTAGATAAAGCAGGGATAAATATAACAACCCATTTAAGTCAATTTGGGAATTATGATTTCTATTTGCGGAATGAAGAAATAATCTCAGATGAAAATCTTGACCATGAAAAAATTAACAAATATGATTTTATTATTTTTGCTTCAAAACATCGGTCAGAAAGTGAAGAAAAAACTCTTTCAGTTCATGCTCCTGGAAATTGGAGGCAGGCAGATTTTGGCGGGCAATCAGGAAAAATATGTCCGACCTCTGCACAATTCTTAAAACAAATTTTTGAAAAACTAAACTCTAATGCAGAGAAATATAAATTAAAAGATTATAAAATAACTTTAGAATGCACCCACCATGGCCCTTTGATTAACAAACCATGTGTTTTTATAGAGATTGGTTCAACAGAAAATGAATGGAGAGATAGGAGGGCAGGTTTTGTCGTGGCTAAAACAATCTCTGAAATAATCAATGAATTTAAAGAAAATCCCTATAATGAAATTGCATTTGGAATTGGGGGGCCGCATTATTGCCCAAATTTTAACAAAATCCAATTAAATTCTAATGTTGCACTTTCTTATATAATCCCAGGTTATGCCTTGCCATTAAAAGAAGAAATGATTCAAGAAATACTTGAAAAAAACTATGAAGAAATTGATTTAGCAGTTTTAGACTGGAAAGGAATTAAAAGTGCAGAAATGAGAAAACAAGTTATTGAGATCTTAGATAAGTTTTATATCCGGTATGAAAGGACTTCTGAAATTAGAAAATAACGCCGGCACCAGGAATCGAACCTGGGTGCCCCGAAGGGCCCGGTTGTTTGCCTTTCTTTTCTTTTTGAAAAGGGATTCTAAAGGGAATTTTAATACCCTTTGTTAGCAAACCGGTGCAATAACCACTATGCGATGCCGGCATAATTATATAAGTTATGAGTTTAAAAGAAATTCCTGATTTTTTAATGTTTCTGTTCATCCGGTAAATTTTTAGAAAAATAACAGCGAGCCCAGAATTGAGTTTAATCGTTGTTAGACGAGGTGAGCGTAGCGAACAGAGAAGTTAAAACGAACTCTGAAACCCCCGACCACCTGCCCCCAAAATGTACCTGATAATAGAAAATTATTTAAATCTGTACTCTTTACTTCTTATAATAAAAACTCGAAGGGGGAAAAATGTACGAAGCAAAAGCAGTTTATAACTCCAACATTAGAAAAGGCGCTTATGAAATATCTAATCACGATGTAAAGATAGAAGCAAAGAGCGTAGAAGATACCGAGAATAAAAGCGGACTTTTGATGAAGATAGGGTGGCCAGAAGAGGGGATTTTTGATGATGGAAAACAAAGTAACACTCTCACTGGAGCAGCTCACCCAGGATGCTGTAAGCAATAAATCCGATTTTATTAGGGTAAACAAAGATGTGTATGCAGTAATACGCCCAAATGAGATTTTATATGTGCATGAGGAAGAATTAGATAATTTTAAAGAGTATTTAATTGCATTAAGTACACACCCTCAAAAAGAAAGAAATATCCTTTCAGTAACCTTTGTCCCAACACTTGACTGCAACCTAGGATGCATCTATTGTTATTCTCGTGGGGGAGAACAAAGAGACATGATGCCTCCCTCAATGGCTAGTAAATTTTTAGAAAAATTATATGACCCAAAGAAACACTCTGGTATACATTTAAGATTTGCAGGAGGGGGAGAACCATTTCTTAATTTTGAATGTATAAAAGAAGCAACAAGAACTGCTAAAAGATTAACTGATGTTGCTTCTTTACATTGCATTACTAATGGAACTTTCAATTGGGATCATTTATCTTGGATATTAAAGGAGAATCTGCATATGAGAGTCTCATATGATGGCATTTCACAAAAAATACAGAGACCTTATAGGGACGGGAGAGATTCTTCAGAAATAATAAGAGGGAACATACAAGAACTTACAAACAATGGAATAGAAACAGTTGTTCAGTCCACAATTACGTCTTTAAATGTTTCTCAAATGAAGGAAATGGCTTCTGAATTTTACGATCTTGGTGTCCGGACAATAAAAATGGAACCGGTTTATATAACTGATAATTCAAGAGGAAATCAAAAATTAAATGTTTCCCCTTCAGATTTTGTTTCGAATTTTTTAGATATGATTAAATATATTAGAGAGAAAAATTTAGATATCCAAGTAGATAGTGCTTTCTTCTCACGACCTACATTAGGAAACTATTGTAGTCTATCAACAGGAAATCTTATTTTAACGCCAAGTGGGGATATTAGTGGATGTGTCGAAATAACTAATAATTGTGATTGTCATTCGGAAGATGTTTTCTATGGGAGATTTGAAGAAGATTCTAGAGAAATCAAATTCAATGATTCTAAAAAAAAGTCTTTTAGAAATTTTCATTTTTCTAATTATAAAAACTGTCCTTCGTGCAATTTAAAACTTATCTGTAGGGGAGGATGCCCTCTTAGAAGAGTATGGAATCAAGAAGATCATTCTTGCGAGATTACCAAAAGATTAATCCCCCAACTTTTAAGATTATTTTACGAAGATCCTTCTTATACTAAAATATTTATTAAAAAATGAGATTAGATATTGTCCTTACAAATAGGAAATTTGTAGAGAGTAGAGAAAAAGCAAAATATCTCATTAGGGAAGGGTATGTTAAAGTAAATGGTTCTGTTGTGACAAAACCAAGCAAAAATGTTGATGAAAATTCAAGAATAACTTTGATTAAAGATTTTGAATTTGTTGGAAGAGGAGGTTATAAAATTGACACAGCTATAAAACATTTTAAAATCAATCTTAAAGACAAAATTGTTGTTGATGTTGGTTGTAGCACCGGGGGTTTTACAGATTATGCGTTGAAGCATGGTGCTAAAAAAGTGTATGCAATAGATATAGGCGATCCTCTCTCTGAAACACTTAGAAAGGATGAAAGAGTTGTTTATCATCCAAATATTGATGTAAGAAAAATTAAAAGACTAGATGAAAAAATAGATTTGTGTTTAATTGATATAACTTTCTCGCCATTAGAAGAGATTCTTTTAGTTGTTAAAAAATGGCTAAAAAACAATGGAGAGGTTCTTGGTTTGATCAAACCTCCTTTTGAACTCCAAGGAAAACCAAAGAAAATTTATGACTATAATAAATGTTTTGAAATTGCTAAAAGAGTTTCAGATTGGGCATCAGAAAATGGATATGAAGTAAAAGGTTTAATTAATTCGGAATTAAGAGGCAAGTCCTCAAATCAACAAGAATTTTTTATTTATCTCATTAATAAATAAACCTCAATCTAATCCGCAGTCCCAGAGTTCGTTTTAATTACGCCTAACATTAGCATTAACCGAAGTTCGCCGAAGGCGAAAAATCCCGAAGAGTCGGAGTCGGCGCCGTAACATTTAATAAAACTAAAATATTCTAATTCTTAATATGGAAAAGTGTGAAATTTGTGGAAGAAAAGGGGATATTAAGGTAGGTACTCATACTTACTGCGCAGTTCATTATGTTGAAAATGAGGATAAAGAATGCATATATTGGCATTTTCATGGAATCATGATAAAGAAACAAGTTAATAAACATGAAAGAAAAATATTGTCAGAGATTAGAAAAAAATATCCTCAATTTATGGAAAGATTCAAAAAGGAAAGACAAAAAGAATTAGATTATTATGACAGATTAAAGAGGAATTTAATAAAGATTTACGAAGGATATTTAAAAAATCCTGCAGACAAATCTTTAAAGAAAAAAGCAAAAATTCTTCATAAAGAGTTCTTAAATGCTATGCCTTTACTAAACAAAAATATGCAACACGCCATAAATCTTCTCGTTGATATTGGCTGGGATTTGCCCACCCCTTCAAAGCCAACAAAAAAAGTTGTTAAAGAAGTCTTGAGAAAACTTAAAGGCGCCGACTCCGATTGAATATAACATATGCGATTTAACGAAGTCGCCGTAGGCGATTTGGATGTAGCGAGGTGCAACCGAACGAAACCATTAAATTGCTGTAGCAAATTTTCTTTTATGGGTAAATGCCTTATTTTCTATATAGTAAATTACTATTGAATATATCTATCCACCACTACATCCCTCATATAATCGGCTTCAGACCAGAATATTCTTGCTTTTCTTTTTTGTCCTGTTCTTTCTTTTATTTCTTTTTTGTGCCTGCTTATTTTCTTTTCTAATTTTTCCCCAATTTTACATATTAATTTAAAATCATCTTTAAAATTTTTAAGCTCTTTATACAAACCTTCGCTTTCAAAATCTTTATTTTGAATATCTAAGACTTTTTTTGATAATTCTTTAAGGATTTTTGATGCGTCCCCTTTTTTTAATTTTTCTAAGGTTCTCTGTCTTTGTTGTGCGATTTCATCTGCTTCATAAACAATAGAAGATATACTTCTGCCTTTTTTGAAATTATCTGGTCTTTTTTTTCTTATTTCATAAGAACCGATTAAAGTATCATAAAAAATTATGGCGTGTCTTATCTCTCTGTCTTTAATCCTGTTTTTAAGTTCTTGAATTGTTTGATAATTGCTCTGATTAGAACCAAGTTTTACTCTTAATCTTGCCATAAAATCAAAAAGAATTTTCCTTATTTAAGCATATATGAATTATATTATAGTAATAGCGGGGGCGGGATTTGAACCACGCGACCTCCGGGTTATGGGCCCGACGAGCACTCCAGACTGCTCCACCCCGCTATGCCCTATTTAATTGACAGAAGGTTTAGATTTTTAAAGTTAACTAAGGACATTTAGAGATTATTTTTATAGAAGAATTTTTAAATCCCCTCAAATTTGTTTAACACATGTTGACATTAGGAATTGATGATGCTGGAAGAGGTCCTATAATCGGTCCAATGGTTCTTGCAGGATGTTTACTTGATTCAAAAGCTGAAAAAGAATTAAAGAGGTTGGGTGTAAAAGATTCAAAACAATTAACACAAAAACGAAGAGAGTTCTTATCAGAAAAAATAAAAGAAAAAGCAGAAACTTTTGAGATAATATTAACTTCTCCTTTAGAAATTGAAGAAAAAAATAATAAGGGGATTAAACTAAATGAATTAGAAGCGATTAAAGCTGCAGAAATAATAAATAAAATAAATAAGGGTTATAAAAAAATAAAAATTATTGTTGATTGTCCTTCTCCAAACATCACAAAATGGACTGATTATCTCAAAACAAAAATAAAGGATTTATCAAATTTAGAAATCTCTTGTGAACATAAAGCAGATAAAAACCATGTTTCTGTTTCAGCTGCTTCGATTCTCGCAAAAACAATTAGAGAAAAAGAAATGGATAAACTTCGAAAAAAATATGGTAGTCAAATCGGTTCTGGCTATCCTTCTGACCCATTAACACTTAAGTTTTTAGAAAAACATGCCAATAAATATCACAACGACGGTATTTTTAGAAAAACCTGGGAAACTTGGAAAAAAATTCGTAGAAAAGGCTCCCAGAAAAAATTGGGTGATTTTTAATAATAATTATTTATTGCTTCAGTCTTGGAAATAAATTTTCCTGTTTTTCTATCCCTGTAATGTTCTATTCCCCTATCATCCCAACAAATTGTTATTCCTTCTTTAGTTATCTCTATACTTTTTTTGAGATTATCTCTTCTTATCTCATTAGGAACACAATCTTCTAAAGTCATTTTATAATATCTTTACAATAACTTTTAAAATTTATTATAATACTAAACTAATCTTTAAAAACAATATTTCTTTATTTTATTTATGACTATTGTAAAAAAATTGGTGATGCATGGGTTTAAAAGTTTTCCAAGAAAGACAGAAATCCTTTTTGACAAGGGGATAAATGTAATACTCGGGCCAAATGGTAGTGGAAAATCTAATATTTCTGATGCTCTGTGTTTTGTTCTCGGAAGATTAAGCATAAAATCAATGCGGGCAGCAAAAGCCAAAAATCTAATCTTTATCGGAACAAAATCAGCTGCTCCTGCAAAAGAGGCAATGGTTGAGATTGTGTTCGATAATTCTGACAAGACTTTTTCAATCGAAAAAAATGAAATTTCAATAAAAAGAATCGTGCGAAAAAATGGGCAGAGTATTTACAAAATCAACAATGAAACAAAAACAAGGCAGGATATTTTACTTCTTCTTGCTCAGGCGGGGATAGACCCCCACGGTTTTAACATAATTTTGCAGGGAGAGATCCAAAACTTTGTAAGGATGCATACTGAAGAAAGACGAAAAATAATCGAAGAAGTTTCAGGGATTTCAATTTATGAATCCAGAAAACAAAAGGCGCTAAAAGAGCTTGATAAAACTGAAGAAAAATTAAAAGAAGTTTCAGCAATTTTGCGTGAAAGAACAAGTTATTTGAATAATTTGGAAAAAGAACGACAACAAGCATTAAAATTCAAAAAATTACAAAAAGATGAAAAAAGATACAAAGCAAGCATAATTTATAGCGATTTAATGAAAAAGAAAAAAGAAATAGAAAAGATAGATTCAGAAATTGAAAAGAAAAACAAGGAGATTGAAAAAATAAAAAAATCCATTATTGAAATACAAACTTTTAATAGTAATCTTGAGGAAAAAATAAAATCAATAAATCAAACTATTGAAAAATCAACTGGTTTTGAACAAGAAAGATTAAATCAGGAAATAGCAGATATCAGGGCAGAACTTGCAGGTCTTAATGTAAAATCAGAAAATTACGAAAATAGATTGTCTGAAATTGAAAAACAAAAACACGAAATTAAACAGAAAATTTCTGACCTTGAAATTGAAATTCAGGAACTTAAAGGAAAATCTCCAAAAACAATAACACAAAAAGATTTAGAAAAAAAGAAACAAGAACTTGAGAGGTTAGAAGAACAGAGAAAAAAATTCTATATGATTAAATCTGAATTAAAATCAATTAAAGAGAGATTACAGGATAAGGAATCTATCTTAAAAGACGATCAAAGAGAGTCTGAATTTCTTTTAAATCAAATCGAATCACTTTCAAAAGAGTTATTTGACAAAAAAACAACTTCTGAGAAATTAAACGAATTAAAGAATCTTTTTTCGTTAAAGAACCAAGAAATAAAAAATTTAGACGAAAAAGAAAAAGAATTAGAAAAACTAATTCACACGAGTGAGCATGAAATAAAAAAATTGGAAAATCTAAAAAGAGATATTTCAAAAATGGATATTTGTCCTCTTTGTAAAAATAAAATTACCCCTGAACACATCAAAACGATAAATAACGAAGCAACTCCGAAGATAAATGATTTAAATAATAAAATAGAAAATTCTATAAAAAAATTACAGGAAATTTCAGAAAAAAGAAAAAAACTGAACAAAAAGATTGCAGAAATAGATTCAGAAATTTCAAAAAGAGAATTAGACATCGTAAAAATACAAAATATAAATGATAAAAAACAACAGATAAAATCTATTCAGGAAAAAATAGAAAAAGAGAAACAAGAATTTTCTATTTTGCAAAAAAGAAAAAAATTATTAGAGAAAAGTTTTGATGAGAATTCAAATATTGAACAAAAATATGAAATCGTTAAGGTAGAGGTTCAAGAACTTTCTTTGAGAAATGATGAAAATCTTGATTCTGAAATAACTTTTAAACAAAGAGAACTTGAACGTTCAAAAATAGCTTTGAATCAATTATCGCGTGATGAACAGGATTTAAGTGAAGAGCTTGAAGCAATTAAACAAGATTGTGAACAAAGGGAAGAACTCCTTGAAGAAAAAAGAGAACAAGAAGAAGAACTTAGGAAAAAATTTGAAAAATTACTTTCGCAAAGAGATGAGTTACAGAAAAAAATTCATGATAATGAGTTGGGATTGTCTAATAAACAAAATCAAATTCACAATATTGAACAGATAATTAATAATCTGAAAATTGCAAAAGCGAAATTTGATGCAGAATATGAAAACCTCGAAGTCGAAATGCTTGGTTTTCAGGGAATTGAAATAATAAAAGCAAACAGAGAATCGCTTGTGCAAAAACTAGAAAGAACACAGGAAATTTTATCAAAACTTGGTTCTGTAAATCTCCGTTCTCTTGAAGTGTATGATTCTGTGAAAAAAGAATACGACGCAGTAAAACAAAGAGCGGATTTAATTCATAAGGAAAAAGAGGGAATTCTAAAAATAATTCATGAAATTGACATAAAGAAAAAGAAAACTTTCAATAAAACCTTGAACGAATTAAATGAACTCTTTTCAAGAAATTTCGCCCAGCTTAGCACAAAAGGACACGTTTCTCTTGAAGTTGAAAATAAAAAAGACCCTTTTGAAGGGGGCGTGAATATTCTAGTTAAAACAGGAAAAGGAAAATATTTTGATGTTACTTCTTTATCAGGAGGAGAACAAACATTAGTCGCCCTTTCATTAATTTTTGCAATTCAGGAATATAAGCCATACTGTTTTTATATCCTTGATGAAATTGACGCAGCACTTGACAAAAGAAATTCAGAACGGCTCGCATCCCTTTTAAAAAAATACATGCAAAAAGGACAATATATAATTATTACGCACAATGATGAAATAATCTCTAACGCAACTTCTCTTTATGGTGTCAGTATGCACGATGGAATATCCAAAATTGTGAGTTTGAAGGTATAATCAATTCAGTTCAGTATCCAACTTTTCAAAAACTTTTGACAAATAATTTTCAATTTGCTTTTTTGAAGCAAATCCCCATCCATAATCTGGAAAAGTCCATATCGCAAACCCTCTATTACAAAAAGGACATTTTTTATCTATCCCAGTTATTTCGGCAAATGGAAAAAACCTGCCTTTTAAATTAATTTTAGTCTCCCGATAGACTTCTTCTTCTCCCCTTGTATTAAACGTGTATTCAGTTCTATGTTCATCAATCGCTTTTGCTTTTAATCCCATCTCTTCTGCCGCTTCAACTAATATCTTTTCTAATTTCTCTCCTTCAATTTCTTTCCCAATTTCGACATGCCTATACATATTCTTTTAATTTTTTTGAAGTTTAAAAATATTTATTTACTTTATTGACTATTAGTATACATGGATAAAACACAACTTTTGCAAAGCCTGAAACAAAAAGGTTTTTCAAAACAGATTATTAGGGCATTTGAAAAAGTTAAAAGAGAAGATTTTGTTCCAGAAAGAATAAAACCTTATGCTTATGAGGACGAAGCACAGCCGATTGGAATGGGTCAGACAATCTCACAGCCCTATACTATTGCCCTGATGTTAAAAATACTGGATTTAAAAAAAGGACAAAAAGTATTGGAAATTGGCTCTGGTTGTGGCTATGTTCTTGCTCTCATACACGAAATAACCCAATCTCCTGTTTATGGGATAGAAGTCGTCAAAGAGCTCGCAGAAAAATCAAAAGAAAATTTAAGAAATTATAAAGATATAACAGTTTATAATCAGGATGGTTCAAAAGGTTTGCCAGAACAATCTCCTTTTGAACGTATTTTAATCAGTGCAGCAACTAAACAAATCCCAAAAACACTTCTTAATCAATTAACTGAAGATGGAATTTTAGTGGCACCTGTTGGTCCCTCTTACGGACAATCTTTGGTTGCAGTCCAAAAGAAAAAAGATAAATTTATTGAGAAAAAAAGAATTCCTGGCTTTATTTTTGTGCCGTTTGTCGAAAAGGATTAGTATTAGTCTTCTAAAATATAAAAAGAAGAAAGCCACGAAAATAAAAAAATAAAAAAATAAAGAAAGTTTAGTAGTAGCTTTCTCCGAATTCTTCTGATGATTCAGGTTTCTTTCCTACAAGCACGAACAAGACAATTAGCAACACAATAAAGATTATTGCTAAAACAACTGTTAAGATTGTCACTGGGCTCGGACTTGTTTGAGCTTCGTCACCATCAACAGTAACTGTCTTGATAAGTTCGTCTCCAGAGAACACATTGTATTCTCCTTTTTCTGTTATCTCAACTGTCTTGCTTGAACCAGCTGAAACAACGACAAACTTTTCACTTGTGTCAGAAACGATTTTGTAAACCCTAACTTTGTTAGTTGGGTTCACAATAATCAAACCATCACTTGATTCGATTATAGTTTCTTTCAAGCTTTCAATTACAACTTCTTTTGTTTCAATTGTAGCAGTGTCTTCGTTTGAAGCTTTCACTTCTAAAGTGTAAGTTCCTGCTTTTGCATCATCAGAGATTTTCAGATAGATTCTTCCACTAACAGTGTCAGTTTCATCATCGTCATCTCCTTCTAATGCAACCAAATCTCCGAAATAAGCTGTTCTTTCAACTCCTAATTCAGGAATTGAAACAGTTACATACACATCATCAAGATTATTGTAACCCTTGTTCTTCAAAACCACATCCACTGGGAACAATTGTCCAGGTTCAGCAGTTTGAGTTGTGCTTATTGACATAATTACTGCATTGTAAGTCTTCCTTTGAACTCTTAAGCCAATCTCATTCAATTCTGTCTTGTCATCTTTGTTGTAAATCTTAATTTCAAGTGTTGCATCATCACTAACTTCGTCTTTTAAGCTTTGAGGTATTTTCAAAGATAAAGTCTTGCTGTATCTTTTGCCTGTTTCGACATCGAATTCAGTTGTGACATCTTTGACATCTACTTTGTAGCCGTCAATTTCAGCTTCTACTCTAACTTCTTGTGCATCAATGTCTGAAGTAAAAACAACCTTTACAGGAATTATTTCTCCTTCAACAACACCAATGACATCACCAGCAGTAACAGCGTTTCCTCTTACATAAACACTGTAATTGTTAGTGATTTCAGCAGCAGTTACAGTAGCCACTAAAAACAAAACACTTGCAACTAAACAGAAAGAAACCAAAAATTTCTTTGCTTCCATTTGCGTTTTAGATACCAATTTAATTAATCCTAACCACCTATTTTTATTTATAAACTTTATGGTGATAACACAACATAACAATTTATTAGTGATAAATAATGAACTAAGTGTTAGTTACATTTAGTGAACCAATGTTACTAAATGTTTTGTTATGTGCAATCACAATTTCTCGCAAGGTTTATATATTTCCAATTTTATAGAACCACATGAGCAAAGAAAAAATTCTAGGTTTAAGTAACACAGATGATGTTATGTGGTATAGGCTTTCTCCAGGAGATGAAACGCTAAAACAAATAGACTTAATTTTTGACATTTATGATAATCTTTATGAAAATGATGCCAAAAAAATTCATTCTTATGCGTTTCATACAGAATTTGGAGAAATGTATTTTCATAAAGAAACTGAGAATTTTATTGTATACTTTATTTTTACAAAAAATACTGCTCATGTAATTCTTAGAAAGACACTTAATTGGAAAGAATATGATGATAAAATTCATGAGAATTTCGAATTTATTAAATAGCAAGAAATTGTGACTTCTTCGAATTTACTTCGTAAATCCCCGATTACGCTGCGTTCTCGGGCTACGCCCCCATAATAGGTAACAGCACGTGTGGTGTTTTATGTGCAATCGGCTTCAGAACGCCTGAAATAAGAACATATAAAAAGAAATAATAATTAGTTTATGAAATAGGGAAATAAAATGGCAAACTTTCAAGCAAAGATGTTCAATAAAAAGGCTTCTGACCCCAAAAATAAACCAGACCAGATTATAGAAGCTATTGCATTAAAGCCCGGTCAAAGTATTGCAGATATTGGTTCAGGAGGGGGGTATTTTTCTCTGCGATTTGCCAAGATAGCTGGAGAAGAAGGAAGAGTTTATGCAGTTGATACAAAACCAGAATTTTTAGAGTATATTAAAAATAGTGCCAAAAAAGAAGGATTGAATAATGTTATACCAACGCTTGTATTAGGAGATAAATTAGATTTACCTGAAAAAAGTTTGGATTTGGTATTCATGCGTAATGTCGCCCACCACATACCAAACCGAATAGAGTATTTTAAGAATCTAAAACGATTTTTAAAACCTGGTGGAAGAATTGTTATCATTGAATATAAAAAAGGTAAAATTTTTACTTTCCGTGGATTGTTTGGACACTACGTTCCTAAGGAAACTATTATTCGAGAAATGGAAGAAGCAGGTTATTTGCTGAAAAAGGAATTCAATTTTTTGCCAGAACAGCATTTTACAATTTATGCAGTAAAAAATGAAAGATAAAAGATAATTTGCAATGTTCCCAAATAAAAAAACATATAAAAAGAATAATAATTAATTTATGAAAGGAAGTAACAATATGGAAAAAGACAAACTCCGAAAAATTGCTGTTGTTGCGCTTTCAGTAATAGTAACAATAAGTGTAATAGCATATCTCAACACGCTACCAAAACCAGTTTTTGAAAAACCATACTGGATTAGTATTGTCGCATTATTATTCCTGTATTGGATAATTTTTATCAACTGGTATTCCAAACATAAAAGAAAATAAGCACAGCATCCTGAAACCGACTCTGCAGGATTTTTTGACTTCGTTAAAAACCGCCTTGCAGGAATTTTCCTAAAATTTTGGCACGCTAAAACCTTTCTTAATCGCACTAAATAGAGATTAACTATTATCTCCTAAAATTCTTAATCCGATTACAGAATCATCTACTGGCGTTGGGCTTTCATTTATTATTGTTATTTGTTTATTCTTTGGTAAGTTAGAAATCAATTTTTTCCAATCTTTAATATCTGTTTTTTTATGATGTCTTTCTCCTTTTTCTCCATATTCAATCCCAGAAAAATGAATATGAATTTTTTTATATTTTCTAAATCTCTCAAAAACTTCTTTGAATTTATATGATTTATATCTTGCTAAGATATGTGCAAAATCAATACAAAAACTGCACCCAGTTTCTTCAACTAATCTAGCAATCTCATTAATGCTTCCAAAAACATTTATCTTTCCTGTTGTTTCTGGCGCGAGTTTAGGAGTAAATTTTTTTTGTTTTGCTTTTTCTTGCAATTCTAAGATTGCATTTTTAATATTTTGATAACTTTCTTCTTTATCTTTTTTACCAAAAAACCCACAATGAAAAACTACGATGTCTGCACCTAGCCATGTTCCAACTTCTAAACATTTCAAAATTCTCTGCTTACTTTTTTCAATTTTTTCTTCATCATCGGAATTAAGATTAATCCAATAAGGTGCATGAATGCTTAGCTTGATTTTAAATTTTTTTGCAATTTTTCTAATCCTGGTAGCATCTTCTTTGTTTTTGATATAAACTCCATATGTAAAAGCAATTTCACATGCTCTTAATCCTAATTTATGATACATTTCTAAATTGTCAATCGCCTCTTTTACCCCTCCAAGCCCAGCCGGCCCGAATCTAATTGTCATAACATTAATTTATTATGAAACTTTTTATATCTTTTTAAAGAATAATTAAGAGAAGTTTATTTTATTGTGTATCCAGCTAAGTATCCAATACCATATCCAAGTAAGGTTTCGCCCCCACCCCTAATTACGCCAGCCGTTCCACCTAAAACTGCTCCGTCAGTTCCATTTGCAATTTTCTTAAGAGCACTATTTCCCCAGCTGAACCATAGAATGGCAATTATGTGCAATAATCTTTTTTGGCCTTAAAAACAAAACTTTTTATATTTTGATAAATCTTAAAAGTTATGATGATAAAATTTAAAAATCAACTTAAAGGTAGGAGGTTAATTTTGAAAAGAACAAAGCCAAATTTAAAAATAGCTGAAGTTATGTTTAAGGTAATAGATGAAAATCGCAATCATTTAGAACCTTGGTTTCCTTGGCCTAAATTAACTTTAAAAGTAGAAGATAGTCTAAAATATTTGTTTGATAAAGAAGAAGAAACAAAGAAAGGAAAAAAAGTTGAATATGGATTATTTGTTAACAACGAGTATATAGGCAATATTTCTATTTTTAACATTGATGAAAAAAATAAATCTGCTGAAATTGGTTATTGGCTATCTTCCTCCCATACCAGAAATGGCTTTATGACAGAAGCTGTTAAGATGCTCGAAAAAGAAGCTTTTGAAAAATGGGGATTAAACAGGATACAGATAAAGTGTGATGAAAAAAATAAGGCTTCTTTTGGAGTGGCCAAGAAGTGTGGTTATAAATATGAAGGAAAATTAAGAGAGGATTCTTTTAGTGAGCATTTCAATGGTTTTCGTAATACATTAATCTTTTCAAAGTTAAAATCAGAATATCAAAAACTTCAAAAAACTCGCTAATTAGGTTTCCCCACTTAAAGACGTGCATTTTTCAGTCGAGAAAAAACTCTATCTATTTATGGAATAGTCTTGAACATAATTTTTTAATATTAAATCCGTTTGAAGAGGAATTGGTTGGGGTAATAGTTGTGGTACTTTCGCTCATCTGCGGTTCGCTCCGCCCAAATTTCTCTTCGTCCAATCTTCGTCTTCGGTTTAGGTAAAGTAACAAGCGTTATACACAAGTTTCTTCGAGTAAAATAAAGGGCACGCACGCAAAATCAAGATTCTGTTGCAAGCTCTTCTCTTTTGGCTATTTTATAATGTTCTTCCGCACGTTTTGTTATAATAATAACTTTCTCTTCTAGTCCTGCAGGTTCCAATACTTTAAATCCAAACCATTTATCTAAAGAATTAATTATGTCATCCCAAGTAGTATCATATCCGAAATTTATTCCTGGAGTTCTACATATAACTTCTATACCCATATCGTAAGTAAGATATTTAATATCAGAATTTTCTTTGTTTGAAGCTTCATAAAATCCAATGACTAACCCACGATACAGCTTTGGAACCGTTTTGAATGCTTTCATAAAATACTAAATTTCTAAATGTTTATATCCTTTATTATTTTTAAGCATATATTTTATCTCTTCGCCATTTTTTTGCTTTACAGAAAGAACTTGAAAACAATTAGTAAAAACAAATTACCATTAAAAACTCAATAACTCAATTCTAGTTTCAGTCGTTGCAAAATTCGTTGCAACAATTACTCTTACTTCTGCATGTTCCGCATTCTTAATTATTGAATTAGTAGCAGTTCCATCAATTATAACAGCAAAGGGTTTGTCTTTTGTTCTTTTTAAAGTTGAACTAAGTGTCTTAACAGAAACTTTTCTTATCTCATTTAAATCTTCATCTAAAAGAATCGCTTTTCCTGTTTCTTCATTTTCTTCAAAAATTTCTTTTAATTTTTCCCGAATATTCCAATTTGTTTTTTTTATCTCTCTTTTTGGCTCTTTCTTAATATTATATCTTCTTTCCTTCACTCCTTTTCTTACACCATACCTCTTTTTTTCATAATGATTATTCTTTTCTCTAAAAGAAAAAAAATCGCTTACAGAAACTTTCTTTCTTAAGGCAATTAAGATTTCTTTTCCTGTAAGCTCTTCAACTTCTTTTCCATCAGGAGCAGTTGCAATATAAGCAACCTTGGCATTATCTGTAACATTTTTAGCAATTAATTTTCCGCCTCTGTCGCCATCAACAAAAAGGATTATCTCTTTTTCTTCACTCAACTCTTTGATTGAATCAGGCAGCTTTGTCCCATTCATAGCAATAACATTACTAACATTATTCCTTAATAAATTCAAGACATCTGCTCTTCCTTCAACAACAATTATTTCTTTGCCTGATAAATCCCCGCAGGGAAGTTTTTCATCACCATATTCTTTTAACTCCGCCATTTTTGCAGAATCCTTGATTTCATTTGAAATTTCTCTCGAGTCAGTAGAGCCTTCAATCTGTTTCATTAACTCTTTAGCTCGTTCAATTATGTAGTCTCTCTTAGTTCCTCTAACGTCTTCAATCTTTTCAATTTCTATTTGTGCTTCGCTTGGCCCGATTCTCTCAATAGTTTCAATAGCAGCAGCAATCAAAGTTGTTTCAGACTGGTCTAATGCCGTCGGGATTTGGATATTTCCAACAGTTCTCTTTCCTTCTTTTCTTAGATTAACCTCAATCCTGCCGATTTTTCCTTCTTTTTGTAAATCTCTCATTTCAAGGTCAGTTCCTAGCAAACCTTCTGTTTGTCCAAACAAGGCTCCAATTACGTCAGGCTTTTCCAATGCTCCTTCAGCTGTAAAATTTGCATGTATCATATATTTGATTGATACTGGACTTATTTTCGCCATATTATTCCTCCGTGTTTAATTAATTAGAAAAATATCTTCATAAGTTATCAGTGTCGTTTCTTGCTTACGCTTTTTTCAAGCATTGATCATCTTTCTCTAAAATTAGCATGAAGCTAAGTGAATGTGATGTGATAATGATCTAATCTGATATTTTTCTAAAAGAATATAGGCGAAAGAGTTTTTAAAATTTTCGGGATTAATTTCGTCTGAAAGTTTTTTCGGGGTGTTCTATTGGAGGAACGAATAGCAACTATCCAAAAGAAGAATCGGAGGCATTTTATAACCCTTTAAGATACTTAATAATATTAATAAATAACATAGTTTAATGATTTAATATGGCAAATAAAACTAAAGATGAATGGATAGAAAAATTTGATTTAAAGAAAATAGAAAATGACTCAAAAAAAATGGGCAAGATAATGTTAAATTTATGGAAAGAAGAGTTTAATATATTAGAAAGAATACTTCACATCCATTCAAAATTGACCGGTTATTTTTTTAGGCATTCTCAAATAAAATTATCCTTGAGATTGACTTATGAGAATAATGTTGTCTTAAATAATTCAATATTTAATCATATTTATTTGTTTCTATCGGTATTTGAACTAATGAAAAAGGGATATTATGGGTCTACACGTATAATTCTAAGACAAAGTTTTGAGATGTTAATGATTGGAAAATGTTGTGAATATGATAAACAATTACAGAAGATTTGGGAAAGCAATGATGCCCAAATGAAAAATGTATGGGCTTATTTAAAGAATAAGAATAAAAAATATAAGCAACTCAAAAATTTATATCAGGAATTATGCAAATTCACCCATCATACAACATTCTCTCAACAAGCCTTCCGAATTCCAAAAGATAATAAAAAAGAATTAATTGGGGAATTAACAAAATCAGACTATCTTGAAAATTATCTTTATACATTGGATTTACTTTTTGTTTTAGAAAATATGTTATTTCATTTATCAAATATGTTTCACAATAAAGTTAGAAAGTGGTATTTTGGTTATGAAAAAGATCCGTGGGGAGATTTTATAAAAATCAGAAAATTAAAAAAAGAGTATCTTGAATTGAAAAAGGAATATTTCAATTTAATGAAAAAAAGAAAAATATCTTCAGAAGGGATTAAAAGATGGAAAAAAATAATTTATGAATATAGGTTAAACTGGGGATAAAATAACACATAAATTAAAATTGTCTTTTTTATTCCTAAACCCTCTAAAGAACTATTGTTTTTCTTTTAATTCAATACACATACCTGCTGCTACTGTTTGACCAGCGTCCCTAATAGCAAATCTACTCATGTATGGATTTTCCTTTTGTGTTTCCAAACATAAGTTACCCATTGGTTTTATTCTGACTTTAGCAGCGTCTCCATTCTTCAAGAAATCTGGATTTTCTTGAATAACTTCACCAGTTGCTGGATTAATTTTTGCTATTAATTCTACAAATTGACAAGGAACTTGTGCTGTGTGAACATGGAATACTGGGGTATATCCTTTAGCCAAAACAGTTGGATGGTTGATTACAACAATCTGAGCAATGAATTCATCAACAACTTTAATTGGTTGAGCAGCATCACATATAACATCTCCTCTTGCAATATCTTTTTTACCTACTCCCCTAATATTAATACCAACATTATCCCCTGCTTGTGCTTCTTGTAATTGTTCATGATGCATTTCTATTGTTTTAATTTCACCTTCAATTCCTTTACCAGTTCTACCTGGAAGAACTTTAACTTTTTGTCCTACTTTCATAATACCAGTCTCAATTTTTCCCACAGGAACAGTTCCAATACCAGTAATATCATAAACATCTTGACAAGGCATCCTCATTGGCAAGTCAGTTGGCAATTCAGGTGCAGGGAACAAATCAAATTGTTCTAAAATTGTTGGACCTTTATACCAAGGCATATTTTCTGATTTCTTAACAACATTGTCTCCTTTTAATCCTGAACAAGCAATAAAAGTAGTTGTTTCAGGATTTACACCAACTTTCTTAAGTTCAGCTGAAACAGCTTCTTTAACTTTATTGAATTTTTCTTCAGAATATCCAATTTCTTCTTCATCCATTTTATTAATTGCAACACAGATATTCTTAACACCCATAGTCTTCAATAACCATAAATGTTCAGTTGTTTGTGGTTGAACTCCAGATGGAGCTGCAATCACTAAGAAAGCAGCATCAGCTTGTGAAGCACCAGTAATCATATTTTTAACAAAGTCTCTGTGACCTGGTGCATCAATGATTGTGATTTGGAATTTTTGCGTCATAATTTTTTTGTAAGCTAAATCAATTGTAACTCCTCTTTCTCTTTCCTCTTTAATCTTGTCCATAATATAAGCAAACTCAAAACCAGCTTTACCATGCTTTTCAGCTTCTTGTCTTAGTTTAGCCATTTCCTGTTCAGAAACAGCACCACTATCAAACATTAGTCTTCCAACTATTGTTGACTTTCCAGCGTCGACGTGACCGACGAACACAACATTCATGTTTGGTTTTTCTTTTGCCATGTTATAAATTCTTGTAAGAATTTTTTAATAAGTTATAATAAAAAATTTAGTTTAAAAACTTTTCGTTTGGAAAATTTATATTTATTTTTTACCGACGATATTTATTTTATTGATTCTCTTCTAATCCTTTTCTATCACGGATTCTTTTAACTATTTGTGGTTGCATATCTGAAGGAACTTTTTCAAACAACTGGTCTTTTAGCGATGACACACCACGTCCCTCTGTCGCTGAACGCAAATCAGAACTCCAACCCAACATTTCAGCAACAGGAAGTTTCGCTGTTATTTCTGCACTGGTTCCTTCTTGTGAAACATTAATTAATTGTCCTCTCTTACTTCCAATTAATTTTGTTATTGCACCCAAGAATTTATCAGGAACTTCAATTAGGTGGATTTGAACTGGTTCGTAAATTGTTGCATTTGCTTTTTTCATTGCTTCTTTAATCGCTGTTCTAACAGCAGGATAAATTTGTGCAGGACCTCTATGAATCGCGTCCTCGTGAAGCCTGATATCTACTAAGGTAACTTTCATTTTCATACATGGTTCATGGGCTAATGGTCCAGAGTCCATAACAAACTCAAAAGCATCCAGAACCATTTCCATTACCTCTCCGATATGAACTTCCCCTCTTGTTTCATCTACAAATATATTTCCTTTATAGATATCCTTAACATTTCTAATATCATCCCCATTCCATCCTAATTTTACAAAAGTATCAAAGATTTCCTGATTCTTTTTCTTAATTCTCATTTCAGGCAATTCTCCTGATTTGATTGCTTCGTAAGTTTTTTCATCTAATGGTTCAACTTTTATGAAAAAACTATTATGCTTATTTGGACTTCTTCCTTCGACAACTTCAGATTCTTTGCTAACTGTTTCACGATAAACAACAATTGGCGGAGATGTTTTAACATCCAAGCCTTTTTCAGATTTAATTCTATTTTCAATAATTTCTAGATGTAATTCACCCATACCTGATATCAAACTTTCACCAGTTTGTTCATTAATTTCAACTTTAATAGACGGGTCTTCTTTTGCAACTTGTTTTAAAACTTCAACTAACTTTGGCAGGTCTGCAGCTTTTGTCGCTTCTATAGATTTTGTAACAACAGGTTCAAACAAATGCTTAATCGCTTCAAAAGGTTCAATTGGATTTCTCGAAACAGTTTCACCAGCATAAACATCTTTTAACCCAACAATACCAATAATATTCCCAGCAGAAACTTCGTCGACAACAATTCTCTGTGCTCCCTTGTAAACAGAAACCTGTTGAATTCTTACTTTTCTTTTAGCAAGATTCATATAAACTTCATCACCTTGTTTTAATGTCCCTGAAAATAACCTTCCTGCAGCAACTTCTCCTGCGTGCTTATCAACGACAATTTTTGTACAGACAAAAGCAGGCTCGCCTTCCGGGTCGCATTTTTTTAAAGACTTTCCAACTTCTGAATCAATATCTCCATGCCATATTTTTGGAATTCTATATTCTTGCGCTTCAACAGGATTTGGATGGTGCTGAATAGTCATATTTAAAACAACTTCATGTAATGGAGCTTTTTTAGCTAATTCTTTCCAATTATCTTTTTCATAAGCATCAATTATATCTTTGAAAGTTATATTTTTCTCTTTCATATATGGGAAACTTAAAGCCCAATTATGAAATGCAGAACCAAATGCAACACTTCCTTCACCAACAGCAACTTTCCATTTTTCTTTATAACCTTCTGGCGCAATGTTTTCAATTAATTGATTAACATGTTCGATAATGCTGATAAATTTTTTTTCCATTTCTTGGGGAGTTAATTTAACCTCTTTAATTAATCTATCAACTTTATTAATGAATAAAACAGGTTTGACTAATTCTTTTAGTGCCTGTCGTAAAACAGTCTCTGTTTGAGGCATAATCCCCTCAACAGCACAACACAAAACAATTGCACCATCAACCGCTCTCATTGCACGAGTAACATCCCCACCGAAATCAACATGTCCCGGAGTATCAATTAAATTGATTAAATAATCTTCTCCACCAACATTATGAATCATACTTACAGAAGCAGAATCAATTGTAATTCCTCTTGAAGCCTCATCTTCGTGAAAATCCAAAGCTCTTTGTTTTCCTGCAGTTTCTTCTGATAACATTCCTGCACCAGCCAAAAGATTATCAGAAAAAGTCGTCTTACCATGGTCAATATGTGCAGCAATTGCTATGTTTCTAATTTTATCTTGCTGTTTCATTAATTTTGTAATCTTTTGTGTTTTATCTTCTGCCAATTTTTACTCCTTTCTGCCCAAATTATCAGGCTAGAATTTTGATTTTTGTTACCTTCTTTGATATTCTATAAAAGTTAGAATAAATAAGAATAATGAAAATGGTTTTTAAATTTATTGTATCATTAAGTCAATTGTTTTTTTTCTAAAATCTTTTTTTGGAGATTCAAAATTTTTTCTTATCCCACAATACCCCCTTACTAAAAAATCATTCTGACAAGTTTGATTATTTTCTTTAGAATAATTGCAAGTTTCACAATTTTTACATTTTTTCATAAAACACAATCAAAATATTCTTTTATAAGAATTATTGTAACGAATTATCTTGCTGAATCAGCTTGTTTTTCTGATTCATTTTTTCTTTTGATTGCAAAACTTTCACCATTGTTTTCTGCAGCCAACATAATTTCCTCTGCTAATGCTTGAGTAATATTCTTTTTTTTGTTAAATGCCTTATCTGAAGCACCGTGTGTTATCCATCTCAGTGCTAAATTTACTCTTCGTAACGGCGATACATCAACTGCTTGAGGATAACGAGCACCGCCATATTCAATAACAGTAGTTTCGTCTCGTGGCGCAGAATTTTCAATAGCTTTTACCAAAACTTGAACAGGATTTTGTTTTGTCTTCTGTTCAATTAATTTCAAAGCATCTAAAACAATTTTCATATTTTTTGAATATTTGCCTGTCGCTCTTCCTTTTTGAATCTTATGCTTTTTTCCACGATGTCCTGCAGTTGCTACTCTATTCATCAATCTCTCAATAATATTTATTTTTGTCTTACCCATTTTTTGAACATTCCGTCCAGCATCTTTTAAAACTAATCGCGCATCGAGATTTATTACTTTTTTTAAACCTTCATCCTCTATTTTTACTTCACTTACATCAAACATATCAAAAATTTTAAATTGTATTTTTTCAGACATTTTAACGTCTACCTTTTTCAATCTTTCCAGCGACCAATCTTGAAAGGGGCTGGTCATTTACTTTAATTACCATATATCTAACTCCTGGAATATCGCCTTTTGACCTTCCTTGCTTTCCTCCAATTCTTTGAATCATAACCTCATCGTGTTCATCTATAAATTTTTGTGCCAAATTTCCAGGAATAAAAGCAGTAACCTGTTTACCATTTTTCGTTAATTGAACTTTACAACATTTTCTCATTGCTGAATTTGGCTGCTTCGCTTCTTTTTGAACTTTTTGAAGAACAATTCCTTTTGCTTGATTCGCACCTTCCAAAGGGTCAGATTTTGCATAAAGGTTTAGAGTTTTCACTTTATAATGCCTATCTTTCCATCTAAATTTTTTTCTTTTTTTTATTAATTTCTGAGCTGATTTTAATCCCATATTATCTAAACTTATTTTATTTTGATTTAATATAGAATAAATAATCATAATAAAATCGGTTTTTAAAACTTCCGAACTATTATTTTTAGAAATTAAAACCCCGGTAATTTTTATATAAATTAATCAATTAACATATCAGAGAGATTTTTCATAAAAACATAACACGCTTTTTTTGGGACATAGTCACATTTAACTTTTTTATTTCCCTGAGATTGTTTGCCATTGATTAAATGATATTCAAAAACACCTTCACTTTTCATTTTCAAACCATAATCTTTTGCGATTTTTTCACAATTAGAAATTATTCCTTCTATATCTTCCCCACCCGTTTCATCTATTTTTGAAGACATTAATTTTCTATCTCCAATATACAATGTAAAAACAGTTTTCCATTTTTTTCCACTAGATGTTCTTCCAATTAGTATTTCTGCTATCCCCTTCATAAAATTCCAATAGAATCACCTTTTATAATAATTTATACATTATGAAGAATATTTTAAACAATCTTTGATTTTCTAATAAATTTCTTAGATTAAATTTTACATTTATTTATAAATTCTAAGTCTAACTCATGTAACTCATCTACCATATCTAATATTTCATTCTGGACTGATGAAGGATGATAGTATAAGTGGATTATCGCCCCACAGTCTTTAGCTTTTTTAATGGCAGGGATAAAATCTGAATCTCCGGCTATTAATACTGCATGCTGTATCTGATTATCAAAACACATATCTACTATATCTAATGACATTAATACATCAACCATTTTCTGCCTAAATTGGTTTCCAATTAGTTGTAATCTCCCTAATTTAATTTCAAATCTAGGGAGCCTTTTTAGATTTGTTAAAAATTTTTGCATATTTGATTGTCTAATTAAATCTTCTTTATTGTTTTTCCTTACTATTGGCAAACAGTGATAAAAATATGTCCTCAATCTATTTAATTTCAAGTCCAGACAAATTTGTTCACATAATTTAAGATAATCTATTTTAGATTCATTAAAATATTCTTTTAATATTCTATTTAAATAACCACCATCTATAAATATCCCACATTTTTCAGAACTCATTTTAAGTATAAATCCTATCGCTCAACATAGGCTGAACGATAGGGAAGATTATAATACTAATAATAATAAAAGATATTTAAATTTATCTATTCAAACAATCCTTAAGTCTTTCTTAAAGAAATCCCTGACAATTTCTCTTAATTCTAAAAGTCGTCTTTTATTCCTGCCGAGAAGTGCAGCCTTATTTTGATTGCCCGCAGTGATTATGATTTCTTTTTCAGTGATTTCCAAATCATTAAAAGTTGTGGGATTAACAACAGCCTGAATAAATTCTTTAGCGTGATGAATTCCTTGTGGTGTCGGAATAATTTTTATTTTTTTCTTAGTTATCATATTTATCTTTTTAACGTTTCTTCCATCTTCGCCAATTGCTTTAGAAACCAATCTTCTTGGAACAGCAAAAATAATTGTGTCATTATATATAAAACAATAACGCGTACTTATTTTAGTGATTTTTCCAAATAAATTTATGTATCTAATATCTTTCATATCAAGAACATTCACCATTCTCCTAAAAGAGAGAGGGGTTTTATAAAACTTTAGTTATCAGAAAAATAAATCAATTTTTTAAAATTACTTATTAACCTTTTCTACTATCTCTTCTTTTGCAGTTTTCAATTCTTCTTTCTTTTTTTCCAATGGGCCTGTAACTTTAACTAACAATCCAGGCAATCCTGTTCCAATTGGCACTGGTTGATTTAAGATTATATTTTCAATAACACTTGATAAATTATCTTTAGTCCCTTTAATTGTCGAATTGACAAATTGTTTTACAGGGGTTTCAAAAGTCGCCCGAGCCAAAATAGAAGATTTTTGCGCAATAATTCCCATCCTTGTAACACCTTTTACTTCACCAGTATTGCACATAGCGTCGGCAGCAAGTTTTAAGTGTCTGATATCAATATCAAGTCCCTGCGTTTCCAATACTTTCTTTATTTCATTAATTATTAATTGTCTTGCTGCTTCAATTCCAAATACTTCTGCAACCTCATATAAATCATTTGAAATTGTTTTGTCTTTATTAACCTCTTTTAATTCAACAATTTCCTTAAGGTTTGTTCCTAATGTCATAATCACAAAATCTCTATCTTTTTTCACAATTAAAGTCTGCTTGATACCTTTAATACCAGAAATTATTGTTTCTTTGAGTTTTTCTTTCAATTTATAAATTGCTTTGAAACTAAGTTCAGATGCATTTACTATTATTAAATCTCCTTTTTCTTTTACATTAAGTTTTGAGTCTTTTAACTTTTCAATAATTTTGTTAATTGAAACATGCGCTTGTCGTAATGCTTTATTGTCAATTTTAATTTCAATTTTTTTCTCAGAAAAATCAAAAACAATTTCTGATGTAATTTCTTTTAATGTTACTTCTTTAATTTTTTCAGCGAAAGTTTTTGCGTGTTTTTCGTCGTTATATTCCTTTCCTAAATAAATCTCCATAGATGGTGTTGAAGGGGTTTTTCTTGCATCAAAGATTTCAATTAATCTTGGCAGTCCTGAGGTAACCTGCATTTCTTGAATACCTGAGAAATGGAAAGTTCTTAAAACCATTTGTGTTGAAGGCTCTCCAAATGACTGTGCAGTTACAATTCCAATCGCTTCTCCAGGGCTTATTTTTTCATTTAAATGTAATTTAGAAATATCTAATCCATCATCACCATAAACAAATTGAATAATATTGTTATTGCTATCCCTTATTGTTCCATCGTATTCAACTCTTAAATCTTGGAATGCATTAGCCAAACGTCTATATAGATAACCTGATTTTGGTGTTCTTAATGCAGTATCCATCAGACTATCTCTTCCAGTGATTGCCCCAAAGAAAAATTCTTCTGGTCTTAACCCCCTTATAAATGGACTATTTATGAATCCTCTTGAAACAGGTGATAAATCTCCTTTTTTGAAAAATGAAAGAGTTCTGCCTGTGAATCCCATGTCAATTCTCTTCCCCCAAAGAGCTTGCTGTCCAACACAACATGCCATCTGAATAATATTCAACATATTTCCACCACCACCTGATTTTATCATATAGCTGACAGGATTATCTTCTGGAAATTCTTTCTTGACTATCTTTCCAATTTTTGTTCTAATTTCATTTAATATTTTTAATATTTTAATTTCCCGTGATTCTTCTTTTGTTTTGTCGGGTAATATTTCAAGAGTTCCTTCATTATATTGTTTAACCACTTCCTCTGCTTTTTTCTCAGCTTCATTAATAACTTTCTTTCCTGCTTCCACAACTTCTTCAGCAAGATCCAAATCTTCAACAGAAATCGTAATTCCTCTTCTTGTTAAATAGATTGTTCCCAAATCAAAAATTTTCTTTATAACTTCAATTGCCTTTTCCCTTCCAACTTGCTCATCAAGGGCTTTTACTAAAAGTCCGTTCTCTTCACCAAAAGTATTTTCATCTATATTTCCACTTATAAATTCCCCATTTTTTATTTTTAAGTATGCATTATAAGGACATTTATCTTTTTTACAATTTCCATAATATTTGCAATCTTGTCCTAAGCATGTTTTTGTTTTTCCGTCGTAATTTAATGTTTTTGGCAGAATTTTCGAAATCATTTCCTTTCCATTAATTTTCTTTTTATTGAAATTAGCGACAACACCTGCCTGATATAAAAGTTGATTTGCCTCTTCTTTTGAGAATTCTTCTAAACTTAAAAGATAAATTCCTGTAATTGCATCTCCTTTACATCCGAGCATGTTTGTGTTGTTTTTTGGAGAAATAAGATTATTGTTAACATTCAAAAGAACTTTAGCTTCTGCCCGCGCTTCTTCTGTTTGTGGCGAATGTATATTCATTTCATCACCGTCAAAATCTGCGTTATAAGGGAATGTTGCTGCAGGATGTAATCTAAATGTTTTTCCAGGAAGAACTTTTACAAAATGAGCCATTAAACTTCCCCGATGCAAACTCGGATGTCTGTTGAATAATACAATGTCACCGTCCTGTAAATGTCTTTCAACTTTATATCCAGGAATTATTTCATTTATAATTTCTTCTTTAAGTTCAGGAGTGATTTTTTTTCTTTTTCCGTCAGGTCGGATAACATAATTTGCTCCAGGATATTCATCAGACATGATTAATTTTTTTAACCTTTCAATATTCAAATCAGTCACAGTTTCAGCAACAGTAACAATTTTTGCAATTTCATAAGGAACACCAACTTCATTAATTCTTATAAAAGAATCCGGCGAAATAACTGTTCGTGCAGAGTAATTAACTCTTTTACCAGCTAAATTCTTTCTAATTCGTCCTTCTTTTCCTTTAATTCTTTCTGTAATTGTCTTCAATGGTTGTCCGCTTCTGTGTCTTGCCGGAGGAATTCTTGTAACAGTATTATCAAAAAAAGTTGTAACATGAAATTGAAGTAAATCCCATAAATCTTCAATGATAACTTCTGGAGCACCAGCATTCAAATTTTCCCAAAGTCTTTGATTAGCACGAATAATATCAGAAAGTTTGTGGGTTAAATCATCTTCACTTCTTTCACCTGTTTCTAAAATAATACTTGGTCTTACAGTTACTGGCGGAACTAAAAGATAGGTTAATACTGCCCATTCAGGACGGCATGTCGATGGATTGACTCCTGCTTTTCTTAATTCATCATCTGGAATTTTTACAAGCAGTTCTCTTACTTCTGTAGGAAATAATCTTCTTTTTCCAATATAGAAATTTGTAGGCTTATCGACTCTTACTTTTTCATGAACAGCACCACAATGAGGACATTTTTTTACATCTTTTGCTTTTTTAACTCTTTGATTAGGAGTATATTTTTCTAAGTCTTTATCTGCTAATAAAAACTTTCCACATTCATGACAATAACATCTTAGTCCAAGCTCGATTAGTGGAACATATTTTAAATGGATTACAGGACGAGCCAGTTCAATACTTCCTGGATGCCCTAAACATTCTTTTAATCTTCCACCACAAGTTCTACATCTCACACCAGGATCGATTGCCCCAAGTCTTAAATCCATTAAACCGCCATCAACAGGATAACCATCAATATCATAAAGCTCTGGTGTCACAATTTTTGCAGTTGAAACTTTTTTAATCTGTTCAGGACTATAAAGATTAAATTTAATTGCTCTTATTTGTTTTCTAATTGGTTTAGTCTGCATTTTTTATTTATCCCCCTCCACCAAATATTTGCATAAATTATGATAAATTGATTCGCAAAATATTTTTCTTAATTCTTCTGGTTTATTTCCATTATTCGAAAGCCTTCCCATTAAATATTCAATAATTCCACAATCCCCATCTAATTTAGGGCATCTATTATTGTTTCTAATTGCTTTTTCTAATTCTGCTATATTATTTGAGTTGTTTTCCATTTTATTCATATTTGTTTTTTAATTCAAATGTTGTGTGGATATGCAATCCTTGCAATTCTTCCATTAAAAGTTTAAATGCATATGAAACTTCAACAGGTTCTAGATTCTCATTGTTGCAGATAGGACAAATAATTCTGTTTCTTATATTATCTTCAATTCCAATTGCCCCACATTTTGTACAGATATGTAAGATGACTTTGTCTGAATCATACCTTTCTTTTAATAAAAGAGAAGCACCATGCGCAACTAACGCCTGCTGTTCCATTTCTCCTAATCTTAAAGCACCACCTCTTGCTCTACCTTCAACAGGCTGCCGTGTTAGCAATGCGATTTTACCTGAAGCCCTACCATGAAGTTTATTACTTACCATATATTTCAATTTTAGATAATATAAATTTCCAACAAAAATTTTCATTTTCATTCTTTTTCCTGTTATTCCATTATACATTGTTTCTTTACCATCATACCTAAATCCCAGTTCTTTTAATTGCGCTTCAAGTTCTTTTTTGCTGACACCAGAAAATGCAGTGCTATCTACAATTTTTCCGCTTAGACAACCAACTTTACCAGCTAATAATTCTAATAAATAACCAACAGTCATACGGCTTGGCAAACCATGAGGATTAAATATTATGTCTGGCTTTATCCCATTTGAAGTGAATGGAATATCAGATTCTGGCACAATTGCCCCAATAACTCCTTTCTGCCCATGAGATGTTGCAAATTTATCTCCTAATTCAGGGATTCTCTGGTCACGTGTTCTGACCTGAACAATTTTGTTTCCTTCATCATCTTCTGTTATGAAAACAGCGTCAACAACCCCTTTTTCTTCTTGTCTTATAACAACACTAGATTCTTTTGTTGCCTTCACAGAAATTTCTCTCGCTTCTGATAAGAATTTAGGCGGGGATATTTTACCGATTAAAACTTCCCCTTCATTAACTTCTGCTTCTGGGTAAATTATTCCATCATTTTCTAAAAATCTGTAACTCGATTCCGTCTTATAACCTGATGTATCTTTTTCAGGAATCTTAATCTCATCTTTTAATCCACCAGCATAATTCATCTCGATTGTAGAATAAGGTCTAAAATAAAAACTTCTTCCGACTCCCCTATCTACACTTCCTTGATTAAGGATTAAACCATCTTCCATATTATAACCTTCATATGTCATAATAGCAACAATTAAATTCTGCCCGGCAGGATATGTGTTTAATGTGTCATAAACAAAGCTTCTTACAATTGGTTTTTGTGGATATTCTAAAACACTAACATCTGTATCAAGTCTGCAAAGATAATTTGAAGCATATAATCCAAGAGCCTGTTTTTGTGTTTTACTACCCCTGTTTAATCTTGAACTCTGGTCATGATTTGCATAAGGAACCAAACTTGTAACAACTCCTAATAAATCTACCAAATCAATTTCAAGGTGTGTATGCTCTGGTGTAATTTCTTCAGGCATAAGGGCAACAAGCGCATTTTCTTCTTCTGCAGCATCGAGATATTCTATGATTCCTTGTTGGATTAAATCTTTCCATTTTAATGTTCCCTGTTCTAAACCAATCAAATGTTCATTCTTTAATTTTGAAACCCCATTCTCAACAATTATTAATGGTCTTAAAACTCTTCCAACCTCTGTTGAAATTGAAATTGTTTCAAGAATAGGATCATGTCTAATGCTCATTTCAGAAGGAAATTCATTATTTCTTCTTTTTTCTTTTACTGTTCTGACAAAATCTTCAGGATTTTCAACACAACCAATAAATAATCCGTTTAAGAAAACATCTATTCCATTTTCTCCTAAACCAATTGATTTCAACTCTTTTAAAAATTTGTCTACATCTAAATCAATTCTCGTAGATACCTTGCTTAATATTGAAAGATTTTTTCTAAGTCCAATTTCTGTTCCTTCAGGAGTTTCAATAGGACAGAATCTTCCATAATGTGTTGGATGCAAGGTTCTTGCCGCAAAATTCTCTTGTTCTCCTGGAAGCATACTTGAAACTCTTTGCAATTGAGAAATTGTTGCAAGATAATTTGTTTTGTCCATATTTTGAGTAATCCCACTTCTTTCACCAATCCAGCTTCCTGTTGCAATTGCAGATTCCACTCTGTGGCTGAATAAAGTTGATTTTGCAATTGTTTTAATCGAATAGAATTTTTTTCTTTTGGAAGATTTTTGTAAAGAATATTTTATATCTCTTATTAAAATTCCTAAATTAACTCTGAATAAACTTGCAAGCAAATCTCCTGACAATCTAACTCTTTTGTTTGCATAATGGTCTTTATCTGTTTTCAGTTCAGGTTTTTGTTTTGCCGCTAAAAATTGTTTTATTAATTTACATAATGTAATAGCCTTTTTTATCCGGTCTTCTTTTGATTTCCCAATATGCGGAAATAAATAAGAATCAATTCTTTGTTTTATTCTGTCAAGGATTTCTTTTTTTGTACCTTGAAGAGATGTTTTTTCAGCAATATACATCATTGCCTCTTCTTGTGTTGCGATATTTGCAAATTCATAAAGATTAACAATAACATTGTCTGTTTCTTTTCCAATAAATTTTGCAATGTCTGCCTCCTTTGTTAAACCTAATGCCTTTAGGATTATTATCGCAGGCAAATTTTTAAATCTGCTAAATGAAACTTCAAAAATACCTTCCTTGTCTTCGGTGATTGAAATAGGAATTCTGTATGTTCCTTTTAAAGAAAACATCCTTAGCATTAACTCACCTTTTTTGTTGGTTTCTATAAATGGCTGATTTTCTGCAAGATCTTCTGCCATAACAATAACTCTCTCATTCCCATTAATTATGAAATATCCTCCAGGATCTAGCGGATCGTTGTGGTTTTGAATTAATTCTTCTTTTGTCATGCCATAAGTATTGCATGCTTTGCTCTTAACCATAATCGGAATTCGGCCGATTTCAACGACTTCAGAATCAACCTGTCCATCTTTTTTTACAGTTAATTCAAGAGTAATGGGAGCAGAATAAGTTAAGTTTCTCAACCGCGCTTCAGCAGGAGTTATAAAAGAAGAAGAACCATCAGCCTCTATAATGACTGGTTTACCAACACTAATTTTTCCTAACTCAATTTCAAAATCTTCATTATCAATTGTTTCTGAAATTTCATCAACGATTTCCTGCATCCTTTTTTCAATGAACTCATTAAAAGAAGTAATATTTGATTCAACAAGTGAATGTTCTTCCAAATATCTTTTTACAATTAAATGTTTATTTTTTTCTATTATGTTTTGCATCATATCACCACCCTAAAAAAAGTTCCATCTTTTCTTTCTATTTTAATTATATCTCCAATTTTGCAACCATCTGGCAAAGCAGGATCTGTAGATAATATTTTTGGCAATTGAGATTTAGAGATGTTTAGTTTTTCCAATAATTCCTTAACCTCTCTTTCATTAAGTTTAGAATGTTTTGATTGTAGAATATGCATTTTTTAAGGCTCGAGGGGCTTTAATTGCAAAATTGTCATTAAAACTTTAACAACTTTGTAATAATAAAAGATAGTTAAAATTGGTTTATAAACTTTTCCGTTTAGTTTTGGGTTTTAATAACATTTAAGTGGCCCCGGAGGGATTTGAACCCCCGACACCTGGATTAAAAGTCCAGTGCTCTAACCAGGCTGAGCTACGGAGCCGTAGGCGATGTGCTCTCATCCACTCCTACGAAAAAGGAGGGGTTATCGTAAGGGGAACCTTGGTGCCCCTCGTGAGCTACGGAGCCATTGATAAAATTAAAAAATCATAGTTTAAAAATTATTTGCTAATAACTTTTTTAATACACTCTTAATTTTAAATTAGGCTAACAGAAGTTTATATAAATTTTTCAAGTTTTTCAGTAAATTCCTCTTCAGGCATTCCTCCAACAAACTGTTCTATTTTCTTTCCTTCTTTGAATAAGATAAAATTCGGAATAGAGTTAACATCAAATCTTTGGGCAAGCTCTTGATTATCATCTACATTTATTTTGCCAAATTTTATTTTTCCTTTAAATTTCTCACTTAATTCATCTATAACTGGTGCCATCATTAAACATGGCATGCACCACTCTGCAAAAAAATCAATTAATACAATACCTTTTTTTACAAAATCATCAAATTCTGCTTTACTCAATTCTGGAACTTTATCATTATTTGTCATAGTCTTTTAGAAATAAAGGCATTTATAAAAGTTTTTAATTTCTACCTTTCCTATAATAATCTACATCTTTGGCTAATTTTTCTTTAGCTTCATCAATCATCATTGCAAATGCAGGATGATCAGATTTCCAAACTCTATTTTCAATATTTGGGTCTCTCATTTTTTCAATTTCTATTTCTACTTCTTTAAAATAAGCTCCGTAAATATGAAGGGAATCACTTTTATCTCTGTAAGTTCCAATTTTAACTTTTTTCTTAATTTTATCAGATAAATCGTTTGCAACTTTCTTCTGTAAACTTCTAAGAGCATGAACATTCATAAACCATGCTTTGTACAAATCTCTACTTCTAAAATCTACATTCATATTCAATGTATATTCTTTATTTTCATCTTCTAATGCCCTGAACCATATTCTTTGTAAACAAGGCCTATTACTTTCTAGACCAGGGTCTGCAGTCGGCATCCATGTTGTTGCTTGCGCACCCTTACTTGTAATATCCCTATTTAAATCTTCAACGATTTTTTCTATCTGATTAATTCCTTTGGGTAATAACAAACCTCTATTATCCGCTCTTAGATTTTTGCTTGGATTATAATTAAACAACCGTTCATGATAAGTATATGTCCATTTTCCTTCTTGAGGATTTATCCAATGGTCATGGATTCCATCAACAACCTCTTGTCTATAAACTTCTAATTCTTCTGGTCCTCCTGGGAAATTTTTATGAATCATTGGTTCTGCAAAAGGATTTGCAATTTCAATTGTAACTGTTGCTTCTTTGCTAGGAGGGTCACCCTTTTTATCATAGTGTGTTCCAACTTCAACTCCATAATCCCAAACAGAAAGCATTGCAAGTTCCCATGCCTCTGGAACAGTTCTAGCAATAATATTAATTCCAGGAAGATTTCCTTTTGAAACTTTGCTAACAATATATTCTCCTCTTTTATCCTCATATCTATAACTTAACTCAGTTTCACTTTTCATTTTCTTTTAATTTTCTTTTTGTTTAAATAAATTAGTGTGCTGAATAACCAGTACTTCCAAACCCCCCCTCCCCTCTAGAAGTTGCTGAAATCTCCTCAACTTCTTCAATTTCTGCACTTTCAATTTTATTCAAAACAGCCTGAGCAATTTTATCTCCAGGATTTATTTCAAATTCTTCTTTTCCGTAATTAATTAAGATAACTCCTAATTCTCCCCTATAACCAGAATCAATCGTTCCAGGACTATTCGGAAGTGAGATGCCTTTTTTCAATGCTAGTCCGCTTCTCGGTCTTATTTGCAGTTCATAACCCTCTGGAATTTCAATTTTTAATCCTGTAGAAATTAAGCACCTTTCAAAAGGTTTTATTAAATATCTTTCTGTTGAAAAAATATCCATCCCTGCATCACCTTTATGAGCATATCTCGGGAGAATAGCATTATCTTTTATCCTTTTTATCTTTAATTTCACCATTTTTTATTATCCGCAACCGCCTCCAGCAACCCATCCACATTTTTTACATTTGGGGTGATTGCATCCGGCCTCAAAAGTATATTCTTCACATCCACACGATTCACAAACAAATTTGTATCCCAACTTTCCATGATTTCCTCTAACAATTAATTCTTCTTCATTTTTATTTGCTCCTACTTGTGATAAAATTGATTTATATTCTTCAGAATCTGGCTTAACTTTTCTTAACTTACTTTTTCTTACTAAATTTATCAATTGTCCTGTTTCATCATGCCCGACAATCCCATTTTTCAAAAGAAAATATTCTAAAGCAATTCCAACAGCATGTTCAATTGATTTTATTTTCATAGGTCCAATACCTTCTTCTTCATCTGATGATGCTGATTCAAGTCTTCCAATAATTTCTGCATAATCTGGATCAGGGCCTTTTAATATCTCTGTCCTATCAATACCTGCTTGTTGAAAACTTACACTTCGAGCATTTCCTAATGGAGCTCTTTCCTGAAAAATTTCTGCAGGAACAAAATAGGCTTTTTGTGCTTCATCATCCACATACAAATCACTTGTTACGATGATATGTAAACTATCCTTATTTTGAACCCTTTTTACTTTGCATTTTGTTGCCTGATCTTTTATTTCTAATCTTCTATCTGGTTTTACATTATTTTGGACTAATTCAATTTTCTTCTCCAATTTACTATAAACTCCTTCTTTACAACCATCTCTAAATATCGTTATCCCAACGCATCCTTCTTCATAAGCCATTTTATATATCCTTTTTACATCTTCAATAGTCGCTTCGTTTGGAAGATTTACAGTTTTAGAAACAGCATTATCAATCCCTGATTGAAATGCAGCCTGCATTTTAACATGCCATTCTGGAGAAATATCGTGAGCTGTTTTATAAACTTCTTTTAATTTTTCTAAATCAGGATTGGTTAATTCTACATCTTGCATAGTTCCTTCTTTATCAATTTCTTCTAATAAATTTTCTAAAGATTTGGGGTCGTCTTTTAATATTTCATTTAAATCCTTTTCAAGTAAAGGAACTCTATAAATTAATTCTCTTCCATCCATACAGACTTTTTTGTAAGCTAGTTTGAAAAAAGGTTCAATGCCGCCTGTTACATCACAAATCATTCCGGTAGTCCCGTTTGGAGCAATTGTTGTTACAGTAGCATTTCTTACTTTCTTTCCTTGTTTTTCCCATACACTCCCTTCCCAAAAAGGAAATACTCCTCTTTCTTCAGCAAGTTTTTCAGAAGTTTTTCTTGCAGTTTCAGTTATATATTTAGAAATATTTTTAGCAAGTTCAATAGCTTCATCGCTATCATAACCTATCTTTAATTGGGCTAGCATTTCTGCCCACCCCATTAAACCCAAACCGACTTTTCTTGTTCCATGAACTTTTTCATAAATTTTCTGAAAAGGAAATTTGCTCATATCAATAACATTATCTAAAAAATGAATTCCTAAATTGACTCTTCTTTCAATTTCTTCATAATCTATCTGACCGTCTTTTACACAATTTGCTAGATTAATTCCACCAAGATTGCATGCTTCATAAGGTAAAAGTGGTTGTTCTCCACAAGGATTTGTAGATTCAATTCTTCCAATATGTGGCGTTTTATTATTTTCTTCTAATCTATCTAAAAAAACAATACCTGGACAGCCTTCTGCCCACGCATTTTCTACAATATCATCAAATAACGCTCTGGCACTAATTAGTATAGAACCATCGTCGTCAACTTTCCCAACTTCTTTATCATTATATACATTTATCACCTTTTTCCCATCTTCAGAAATTACAAGAGAAGGGCCTAACTCTCTAAATAGTTCTGCATATTCTGGAGATCCTTTTTTTAAAAGATTTTCTGATTTCCAGATTCTTTCTTCTAAAGAAAGTTTCTTTTTTGGATTTATTAATTTAAAATAGCCGTCATTTTCAAGCTGTTTCATAAATTCGCTATCGACTCCTACAGAAAGATTAAAGTTTTTCATTGTTTTATTTCTTCTTTTTTCTCCAGTAAATTCAAATATGTCTGGATGATTATAGTTTAAAATACCCATATTTGCTCCCCTTCTAGATCCTCCCTGATTAACTTCTTCTGTTGAAGCATCAAAAATTTTCATAAAAGATACCGGTCCGCTGGAGCTTCCAAATGTTGTAGCAATCCTATCTGTTTTAGGTCTTAAATGTGAAAAATTAAATCCTGTTCCGCCCCCGCTCTTGTGAATCATCGCCATATATCTTAAAGCATCAAAAATTCCATTCCCTTGTTTTTCAGGATCTTCTCCAATATCATCTGTTGCCAGATAATCTTCAACAGGTAAAACAAAACAAGCAGAAAGTTGTTGTAGCGATCTTCCTGCATTACATAATGTTGGGGTATTTGGCATAAATTTTTTATAAATTAATACTTCTAAAAATTCTTCAGCAATAGGCTTTATGTCTTTTTTTGGGTCATATTTTAAATCAGCTTCTGCAATATTGACTGCAACTCTTGCAAATAGGTCAAGTATATTCTCAGAAACTTTTCTATTTTTATCTTTTTCAAAATATCTTGTTTCTAAAGTCAATCTAGCATTTGGACTAAAGAATATATATTCATCTTTCTTTTTATCATAAATTTTATATCCTATTCCATAATCACTCTCACAATCTTCTACAAAATATCTCTCTTTAATTTTTTCTTCAAGAGATTTTCTTTGTTGATAATCTTGACCAACAAAAGCCCGCTCTTTTTGTAATTCTTTATTCATCATAACCTCTTTAAATTAGTACATAGGAATAATTTTTTTTGGTTTTAAATATTTATGTTCTAAAATTTAACATTACTCTAAAATAAAAACAAAATTTTTTGAATTGTTCTTCAGAAACTGACTTTTCTGCTTCACTTCATGCCTCCCTTTTTAACCAGCTCACACATTTTGCAAATTTCTTTTCTTGAAGGTTCTCCGCAAATCGAACAATACTTAATTGTTCCTTTCCACTTATTTCTTGTTTTATCCAAAATCTTTTCCATATTTTCCATAAGATTTTTCTTTTCTCTATCTGAAAGTGTATTCACAAATTCTCTTACTTCAATCCTGTAAGAATCAATTGCACACGGACACTTTTCATAAACAACTGGCAATTTCTTTTTTAAAGAATACTCTCTAATATCTTTTTCTAAAACAAAGAATAATGGTTTTATCCTTGGAATAAATTTGCTGTCTGAAATATTTCTTGTAATTGGTCCGGTATTCGCATTTAATTCAGGACTTCCCTTTAAAATATTCAATAAAAATGTTTGAACTTCATCATCTAAATGATGGCCTGTTGCAATTTTATCAGCTTTTAGTTTCCGTGCCTGTTTGTTCAAAATCCATTTTTTTATGACCCCGCAAATTGCACAATTCTTTAATGTTTTCTTTGATTGAACAGAACTTCTAATATAACACATTGAACTTCCCATTTCTTTTTTAATTTCATAGACATGTAATTTAATTTTCAAATCTTTACATAATTCTTTGACAGCATTCAAACATTTCTCACTATATTTACCCATCCCTAAATCAATATGGAATCCTTCAATATTATAACCAAATTTTTTAAGCAAATATGCAGTAACAGTAGAATCCTTTCCTCCAGATAAAGCCACAATAATTTTCTCTTTTTTCCTGCAAAGCCCATATTCTTTAATTGTATTTTTGACAGTTTGTTCGATATTCATAAAAAGAAAAAGAATAGGGAAGTTTTAAAGTTTCCGAAGATACTCCAAACTTCTTTTAACTTATCTTCTACAATTTTTAATCTGAAAATTCCCGAGAAATTTGGCAAATACTTTTACTACAATAATCCTTTAAACTTTCATATAATCTGCTTGCTAAATGATAAATATGTTCTGCTTTATCACATAAGTCTATTATCTTATCTTTTCTTTTGAATTCCTCTCTTCTCCACGCTTCTCTTAAAAATTCTTTATCAGGTTTCTTATATCTTCCATATGCTGAATTTATATCTGGAATTAAGTTATTTTTAAAATTTTTGAACACTTTTGAATTAAAAATATCCTCTTTAACAGAGTCCCTTTCTGCTTTAAATTCATTAATTTTTTCAATTAAATAATTATAAAATTTGGTAGTCCCCCCATTATTTACTAATCTTTCAAAAATATTTGTGATTGAGTATATTTTTTCTCCAACTGTTTCATTGCTGAAAGGATAACAGGCTATTGTTCTTTTATCCTCTTCCCATTTCATCGCAAAACTTACTGCTTGACCTCCGAAGTCTTCATTAAGATGTATTGGAATTTTATCTAAACTTTCTTTATCTTCATTTATATAAGCCTCACGCAACCTTTTGATTAAATTCACATCAACATCAAAAGGATTCTTGCCTTTAAGAAATATCTTTGGTTTGATAGAGAATTCTCTAGCTAAATTAGGGTTTTGTTTAATTCTTTTTTTGAATTCTTCAATTGTTTCATTTAACATTAATTCCAAATCCATAATATTATTACTATTTAGTAGTATATAAATATTTTGTTTTTATAAATTATTTTTTTGATTTCTTTTCATAATTTTTAATCGCTTTCTTTAATGCCTGAATTCCTAAAACAGAACAGTGGATTTTTATTGGAGGCATTCCGCCCAATTTTTTGATAATATCTTCTTTTTTTAGTTTTTTAGCTGCCTTTAAAGTTTTTCCTTTTGCTAATTCACAAACAACATCCGAGCTTGCCATAGCAGCAGGACACCCAAAAGTCTGAAAACTAATATCTTTTATTTCATTGTTTTTAACTTTAATTTTCATCTTCATTATGTCCCCGCATCTTATATTACCAGCTTCTCCAACCCCATCAGGATTTTTTATGTTTTTGATAAATTTTGGATTCTTAAAATACTTCATAAGTTTTTTTGAATATTTCAGTTGGTTCATTTCTCATTTAGTTTTTTAATTAATTTATCAATATCCTTTTTTGTCATGCCGTGCGCTTTGCATCCCTCTTCTAATGTTTCTTGCATTGCCATAGGACATCCTATACAACTCATACCCGCCTCAAATAAAATTTCTGCTGCATTAGAGTTCAAACTAAGAATTTCATTAAGGCGAGTTTTAGATGTTATTTTTTTCATTTTAACATTTGCAACAATTACAAAGTTCATATCCACGTGGCTCACATTCGTAACATTCACAAATTTTTTTCTTTGCCATTATGAAATTGGACTAATCCTCCTTAATTTTTCAACAATTTTTTTTAATTCTTTTAGAACATAATCAATTTCTTGTTCTGTTGTATATTTACTTATACTTAGCCTTATTGAACTATTTGCCTGCAAAGGAGTCATACCCAACGCAAGCAAAACATGGCTCGGCTCCAAACTTTTAGAACTACAAGCACTCCCAGTTGAACCAAAAATCCCTTTGGAATTCAAAAAATTTCCAATTGCCTCCCCCTCAATGTTATTAAAACAAATATTGATATTATTGCACAATCTTTTATCCTTTTCAGCTCCATTTAATTTTGTGTTTGGAATTTCTAAAATTCCCTCAATTAATTTATCTCTCAATTTTTTCATTTTTTTCACATCTCTATTGTTCGCTATTTTTACAGCCTTTGCAAATCCAACAATTCCAGCAACATTTTCAGTTGAGCTTCTCAATTTAAACTCATGCCCTCCACCATGAAAAAGGGGAACTATTTTCACACCTTCTTGAATATACAATGCACCAACCCCCTTTGGTCCATGAATTTTATGCGCATTTAAAGTTACTAAATCAAGATTATATTTTTTTACATTAATAGGAACTTTTGTAAAACTCTGGCAGGCATCAGTATGGAACAAAACACCTTTTTCTTTGCAGATTTTTCCAATAGCTTCCAAATCCTGTATCGTTCCAATTTCATTATTTCCATGAATCACAGAAACAACGATTGTTTTATCTGTAATAGAGGTTCTTAATTGTTCTAAATCAATAAAACCTTTTTCATCGACATCAAGATAAGTCACTTTTGCACCCTGTGTTTCAAGCCATTTACATGAATTTAAGATGCAATCATGCTCAATTTTAGTTGTGATTATATGGTTTTTTGTAGGATAATTCTTAAAAAATAAACCTTTCATAACAAAATTATTCGCTTCTGTTCCACTGCCTGTGAAAATTATTTCTTTATATTTTGCACCTATTGATTTTGCAATTGTTACCCTACTTTCTTCAATCGCTCTCCGCGCTTCCTCTCCCATTAAATGAAGTGAAGACGCGTTTCCATATTTTTTTGAAAAATACGGAAGCATAGCTTTCAAAACTCTTTCATCAACTTTTGTTGTAGCCGCATTATCAAAATAAATTTGTTTCATTTGTATTTGCAAAATTTACATTTATGTTTATCAATTATTTTTAAAATAGGAATAATGGTTTGTTTATTGAGATAATAAATTCTTTGTTTGCCCCTTTGTTTTGATTGAACAATACTGCAAAATCTTAGAGAGGCAAGAGCGTGAGATAATTTACTCTGCTCAACCTTAATTTTTTTAGATATTTCACTTACAGACATTTCTTTTTCTTTTAATGCAGAGATAATTTTGGTTTTAATGGGATTTGCAAGATTTCTGAAGAAAATATGATAAGTATTTGATTTACATTTCATATGAAAAATAATTCATATGAGTTTATAAATGTTTATATATTACTCTAATGAAATCCTCTCTCTTTAAGTAATAATGGTAAAAATTCTCTTTAATAGGGATTGGACAAATAGAAACCAGATGGGTTTATCATTTAAAATTCATAGGATATTTTTTTGCTCTTATTATTTTAAATCCTTCCCATGAAACGATTAGGGCTAAGATAACAAGAGCTCCTGCAAAAGAGGTTAATAACCAATTCCCTTCAGCAATATATCCCGACGAGTTGAAAAGGCTATAAAACAACGCAGCAATTGTTGTAATAATCATAAACAACGTCGGTATAATTAAAAATTTAATTTTCTTTTTATGCTCAACAAAATAAGCAGAAATTGTAATTAATGCTATAGCTGCTATTAATTGATTTGAACTTCCAAATATCCTCCATATTTTTGTATAAGTATTTGTTATAGCCAAAATATAAGCAGGAATTATTGCTATCAACATACATACAATTTTTTTCTTAAAAAATTTATTTTTCAGATTTTCTGAAATTATTAATCGAGATAATCTTGTCGAAGTATCTAATGAAGTTAAAATAAACTGGTTGACTAAAAAAGCTCCAATTAGACTTGCTAAAGAAAAAGTCAGAAAAGGAATTCCTATTCCAGAAAGAACATTTCCAAAACCATTTCCAAAAGTGATAATCCATCCATCTTTTAAAGAACCTAAGAAATTCAAATCTCCTGAATTCCATGGCAAACTTGATACAAATAAAACAATAAGTAAAGCAAGAACTCCCTCCGCAATCATTCCTCCATAACCCACAAATCTGCCATGTCTCTCATCGGCAAGCTGTTTTGAAGTTGTTCCTGATGCAACTAGTGAATGAAAGCCAGATACAGCGCCACATGCAACAGTAATAAAAAGGATAGGCCAAATAATTTCAAAATTATCTAATATTATTGCAGGAGAATTAATAATAGGTCTAACAATTAAAATTGCTAAAAACCCTATAAATAGGAATAAAATTAATTGTATTGCACTTAAATAATCTCTCGGCTGTAAAAAAATCCATATAGGAATTAAAGAAGCAATTCCCCCATAACTTATCAGAATTGTTATCCAAATTATTCTTGAAACAGGTTCTGAAAATGGGAGACTTAAGGGAAAAAGATATCCAATATACATAAAAATAAACGCAAAAATTAAGGCAATTAAACTAGAGATTAATACATTTGTTTTATATTTATAAACAGATACTCCGAGAATTATAGCTATTATAGATATTGCGATTATGGGTATAACTAATTTCGGTTGAGCTATTATGCTATCAGCAGCAGAAACAGAAAAAACAGCAATAATCATTGTTAGAGTTATCCAAATCATAACAGCAAAAATTTTTCCGGATTTTTCATTTAAGGAATCTTCTGTTATTTTTGATATTCCTTTTGCTTTATTTCTTACAGATAACATTAGAGAGAGATAATCATGGACAGCTCCTATAAACACAGTTCCTAAAATAATCCATAAAACAGTGAATAACCAGCCAAAATAACTTACAGCGAGGATTGGTCCGATAATCGGTCCAGCGCCTGCAATTGAAGCAAAATGATGGCCGAATAAGAAGTATTTGTTCGCAGGATAAAAATCTATTTTATCCTTATTAAGAACTGCAGGAGTTTTTTTTCTGTAACTTGGTTTTATTTTTTTTTCAATATATTTTCCATATAAGAAATAATTTCCAATTAAGAATAAGATTCCTATAACCGCAATTAATACACTATTCACCATCTTTTAATTTTTAAATGGGCGCAGAGGGAATCGAACCCCCAGCTGGCGGTCACTCCGGATTGATTAATCGGTTTTGAATTAACCTCTGGAAGGTTAAGCCGAGCGATTTCGCGAATTGGAAACCATAGGTATCCTCGCCTCTGGAGCCGCCTGTTTTACCATTAAACTATGCACCCCTAATTCTAACTATTTTACTAACTTTAAATAGTTTTTTAAGATACAGAAACTTATTTATCTTATGAAAAAAGTATTGCTTGATACAAATTTTATCGTAAGTTGTGTAAAACAAAAAATAGACTTTTTTGAATATTTTGAATTAGAAGGTTTTCAGATTCTTGTTCCAGAACAGGTCCTAAATGAATTAAAAATGCTAGAAAACAGAAAAAAAGATCTTTTATCAATTCATGCAAAAGTTGCTTTAAAATTATTAGAACAAAAAAAATTCCAGAAGATTGACCTAATTGATGATAAAGTAGATAGGGCAATTATAAAATTTGCAAAAAAGAATCCAAATGTTGTTATAGCAACTCTTGACAGAGAAATAAGATACAAGCTAAAAAATAAAACGGTTACAATTCGACAAGGAAAACGGCTGGAAATTCTTTGAATTTTTTGTTTATCTGACTTTAATTATATTTTTTTAGAGTCAGAATTTAAAATTTTATCTTCTAAGGAATTTAATTTTAGCTCTTTTAATCTTTCTCTTGCAGAATCCATTTCTACTTCTGATTTTAGTTTTAAATGGGCACTATAAATAAGAAATGGAAGAGCACCGAAAAATGTTTTATATACTAGATTGGCACTCACCTTTTCAGGATTAAAGGCGTTACAAATAATCATACTAAGAGGTATAAATACTGCAGGAGTATAAATAACATAAAATAAACTTAGATTTTTATTTGCTTTTTTAAGAATCTTTTCTATTTTTTCAACATTATTTTCTTGCAAAATAGGTTTTCCATACCTTTCTATGTATTTTTTTCTTTTTTCTTTTTGTTTATTTGTCCTATGACTTGCCCTATAAGCCTGAAATGATGCTACTCCTCTCCACCAGCGACTATCTTTGCCGAAAATTCTTAATTCCTCATTATAAATTTCATTAAATTCTGAACCATACTTCTCATTTTCCAAATATTTTCTAGAAGGAGGGTTTAGTAATAAAAATGTGGATTTTATCCCTATTTTCATTAGATGGATATGGTCTTTAAAGTCAAATATTCTATAGACCATTTTACCTTCAGATTAATGCTATTTATAAAATTTTTTGTTATCTTAAATCTATTTCAAAATCATCTAACCAAATAATTTAAAAACCAATTTTTACTTTAATTTTAATAAAATGTTCTACTTAACGGAAGTTGAGGATTATGTAAGAGTTGAACCAAAATTATTCGGATTACCTACTGTAGAGGCTGTTTTCCAGCAGTTAAAAGAAACTTACAAAGATTATTATGACCAGGAATTAGGCAAGGTAATTATTGTTGTAGAAGTTATGGAAGTTAATGATGGTGTTATTATCCCTGGGGATGGGGCAGCATATTATAATTCCAGATTTAAATTACTCGTATGGAAACCTCTTTTACAGGAAATAACTTATGGAATTATAGACGAAATCACAAATTTCGGAGCATTCATAAATTTGGGAGCAGTAAAAGGAATGATTCATATCAGCCAAACAATGGACGATTATGTAAGTTTAAGTAAAACAGGTTCTCTTTTAGGGAAAAAGACTAAAAAAAGTTTGAAAAAAGGAGACTTATGTTTAGCAAGGATTGTCGCCATTAGTCACAAAGGAGGAGAATTAAAAATGTCTTTAACAATGAGGCAACCAGGTCTTGGAAAATTAGAATGGCTTAAAGAAGAGCAAAAGAAAAAAGAAGTTGCTGCAAAAAAAGCAGCTAAGGCAGAAGAAAAAGCAGCAAAAGGAGGAAAAAAGAAATAAAATGACTAAACAAAAAGCATGTAAAATTTGTAACACAATTCACGAGAATGAAAAATGTCCTAATTGTGACTCAAAAGAATCAACAGAAACTTTTAAAGGGAGGATAATAATCCTAAATCCTGAAAAATCAGAAATCGCCCAAAAACTTAATCTAAAAAATAAAGGAAATTTTGCAATCAAAACACGATGATTCTATTAATTTTAAACCAAATTCAGAAGAAATTGAGCGTTAAGAAATCGGAGGTGTCTTACGGTGGCTAAAAAGAAAAAATCAAAGAAAAAAGGAAAAAAACCACATAAAAATAAACCTACTAGTAAAAAATATACTAAATACAAAATAGAGGGCGATAAAATTACGAGAGAAAGAAATTGTCCGAGATGTGGTCCAGGAGTTTTTTTAATGAAATCAAATAATCGTGTTTATTGTGGTAAATGCCATTATTCTGAGTTTAAGAGTAAAAAAGATTCTGAACAATAATCAATTGTATAAAGCTTTGGGATTTTCGTAAATTTTAGTTAAAACTCTAAAAGGAGAGTTTTAAGTATTTTTTAAAACCCTGGGAGGGGATTCAAGTCAAGTCAAAACAGATTAACTTGAAGCCTCTCCTGGGGAAAAAGAGGTGATAAAATATACAATATCCACTAGTATTTAAATCTTTCGATTATGTTACTTCTCTAAAATGACACTGGATAATCAGTCAAAAGTAGTAATTATTTTTTTAATTGACATTTCAAAGAGGTAAAGGCATTTCATTAAAATTTAAAAGAGTTCATGTTCTATTTAAACTATGAGTAAAAAAGAGGCCCAAAAGAATAATGTAAAACAAGAACAAATCCATAATTTGCTCTTTAGCAGAGAACTCGGCTGGCAGGAAATAATATATGATTTAATTAATACAGAACAATTAGATCCTTGGGATATTGATATAGTTGTTTTGACAAATGGTTATTTAGAAAAAATCAAGAAGTTAGAAGAAGCAGACTTTTTTATTTCAAGTAAAGTATTGCTTGCTGCTGCACTTTTGCTAAGAATCAAATCAGAAATTCTCTTAAATAAACACATAAAGAGTATAGACGACATTCTTTTTGGAAAAAAAGAAGAACCAAGATATTCCATGGAAAGAATTGAACTGGATGAAGAAATTCCAGAACTTGTTCCACGAAGTCCAATTCCACGGTTAAGACAAGTTACATTGAAGGAACTATTGGAAGCACTAAACAAAGCAATTGTTACAGAAAACAGGAGAATCAAAAAAGAAATCCTTAATAAAAACGCTCTTAGAGAAGTTGGAATTGCAATGCCAAAAAAAAGAATTAGTATAAAAGACAAAATAAAAGAGATTTATAATAAGCTTTTCACTCATTTTGAAAAAAATAAAGAAAAAAAGAAAATTTCCTATTCTGAATTTACTGGAAATAACAAAGAAGAAAAAATAATTTCTTTTTTCCCCCTCCTTCATTTAGAAAATCAGAAAAAAATTTGGATGGAGCAAAATGGCCATTTTGAAGAAATTTATATTTGGATGAGAAAAACCTATTTTCAATATAATCCAGACCCTTTTGCAGATTTGAAAGAAGAAATTGAAGAACAAATCCAAGAACTCGACAAAGAACAAAAACAAAGATTAGAAGACATCAATAAAAATTATGATAACCCTCTAAAAGAAATGTTTGGGGATTTAAAAGAGCCAATTTAATTAATCTACTTACAAAACTTACTTTTTCCTTAAAGCCTCTCTTATAATCTTTTCTAAAAAAGGGCGAGGAGATTTCGTACATTCTATTCTAATTTCTCCAGCATATCCTTTATCAATACCCGCAATGATTAAATATTCTTCTCCGCCCAACTTAATTTTTAAATATTCAATTTTTGGATTTTCTTTTTTTATTAATTTCGTTTCATAACCTTTCTCAGAAGCAAATTTATCAATATCATTTAGAACATCTTCCTCATTCCTTGGGGGGTTGCTGCATTTATCTTTATAGAAGAAAAATCCATTGTTATCAATTGGTTGACCAAAACTGAATGTTTTATCATGAGGATAACTCCATCTAGCTCCATATTTTAATCTTAGGTGGTCTTCCAAGGTTATCATAAAACCATTTTTCTGATTATAGAATTCTTCCATCAAAAAGAAAATCCTTCAAAATTTTTAAATTTTGTTGTGATTAATTGCATTTAAGATAAAATTTTAAACTATTCTCTACTTCTAAAAATATGAAAACTGCTATATTATTCTCAGGCGGTAAAGATAGCTGTTATGCGGCTTATTTGGCAAAGCAAGCAGGCCACGAATTAACTTGCCTTATTTCAATCATTTCTGAAAACCCAGAATCTTATATGTTTCATACCCCAAATATACATCTTGTAGAAAAACAAGCAAAAAAAATGGGGTTGCCAATTATTGTTCAAACAACAAAAGGAAAGAAAGAAATTGAATTAAAGGATTTAGAAAAGGCAATTAAAAAAGCAAAAGAGAAATATCAAATTAAAGCAATTGTTACTGGTGCTCTTCACTCCGTCTATCAGACCTCACGAATTCAGAAAATTTGTGACAAACTGGATTTAGAATGTTTTAATCCTTTATGGCAGAAAAATGAATTTGAATATCTCAATGAATTAATCAAAAATAGATTCAAAATTATAATCACAGGTGTTTTTGCTTATCCTTTAGACAAATCCTGGCTTGGAAAAGTAATAAACAAGAAATTTATAGAACAAATCAAAGAGCTTAATAAGGAATACAAAATCCACCCTGCAGGCGAAGGTGGAGAATTTGAAACATTTGTCTTGGATTGTCCGCTTTTCAAGAAACCCCTTGAAATCAAAAACAAAAAAATCTCTGGCGAAGAAAATTCATGGAAAATGGAGATAGAATTAAAGTGATTTTGATAATTGATATTTGTAAAAATCCTTTCCATTAATTTGAATTTGTAAAACCAATTTTACAAAATCTTATTTTATCCAGAGGTAAGGAATAAAAATCTAATCAAAACTTTCATTTCTCAATAGTCTTAAAATAATCTTTTAATAATTCTTTTTTACTTTTTCCTAATAAGCCATTATACCCTCCAAGTTTTCCATCACTTCTTATAACCCTATAACACGGAACCGATTTATCCCGATTGCTGGATAAAATTTTTGCAATAGCTCTTGGATGAGAGTTAAATTTTTCTGCTAAAAACTTATATGTTGTAATCTCTCCTTGTTTTAAATTTCTTAAATAATCAAAAATCTTTTTCCGTAACAAATCTTTCTTTTCCACTTTTCATATCCCTAACTTTAAATTTTTTCTTTTTAATTTCTTCATTTCCCATAAAAATTACTTTATCAATTCTTTTTGAATTTGCATAGGTTAGAGCTTTTGATGGTTTGCCATAATAAATTAAACAAATCTTTTCCTTATTCCTTAATTTTTCTGCAATCTTAATAGCCTCTTTATCCTGTCTGATACTAATTATCATTATCTTTTCTTTTTTATTTTTAATTTTAGCAATCTTGGCTAACCTATCTAATCCAAAACTAATTCCTGTTGATTGGATATTATTAAACATAAAACTTCCCCCCCCACAAATAGTTTCTTTCATTTTGGAAGTTTTTATTTCAAAAACACTGCCATTATAATAACTTAAACCGCGGGCTAATGACGGCTGAAATTTAATATTAATATTATAATATTTGCAATATTTTTTTAATTCTTCAATTTCAGAATAAGCTTTATATTTTTTAAAATAAGATTCAGGTTTTTTAAAAATAGCAAGAACCTTTTCCGCATTAAATTTTTTTAAATTATTTTTAACTTCTTTTTCACTTAATTTGTCTAATTTATCAATCTCTCTAATTACTCTTTCTTTTTGCTTAATTCCTTGTTCTTGTAAAATCTCATTCAACAGTTTCCGATTATTAAAATAAATTGTAAATTTAATTCCTAATTTATCTAAAACCCTTTTCACAACAGATAAAATCTCTGCCTCATCTTTTATAGTGCTCCCAACAATATCAACATCGCATTGAGTAAATTGCCTGAATCTGTTCGAACTTATTGGTTCATCTCTAAAAACCTCTCCAATTTGATATCGTTTATAAGGAAGTTTTTCGTTCTTCGCCAATCTTTTTAATTGAAATGTAAATTCATATCTTAAAGCCAGATTTCTTTTTCCCTTGTCTTTTAATCTAAATATATCTGAAACTGCTTCATCATTAACATTTTCTCCTCTTACAAATTCCGCGTATTCTATTATAGGTGTCTCGGCTGGTTCAAACCCATATTTTTCAAAAATATTAATTAGAATTTTTTTTATCTCGGCTCTTTTTTCTGCCTCTTCACCAGAAAAATCCTTGAATCCTTTTACTAAATCTATCATTTTAATCCACCTCTTTGTATATTTGTGCTTTTTTTGAAAAAGCATAGGGTGGAAGGAGAGAATCGAACTCTCGCTTTACGGATTTTGCAAGCAAAATCACATCCTTTAGCGAAATTGCTCGCCACAACCGTACGTTCTGCCACTAAACTACATCCACCATTATAATTTAAAATATTATTTAACTTAAAAACATTACTTTTAGAAAACGCACAGCTAATAAAATTCTTCTCAACAATGATGCCGACAACCTCGGCTTTTAATTCTAGCTGTCATAAAAATACAAAATTTATAAGCTATTTAAAATTAACTATATTATGAAAAAACCAGAATTACTCGCACCAGCAGGAGATTTTCCAATGTTAGTAGCAGCCGTAAATGCCGGCGCTGATGCAGTTTATTTTGGATTAAAAGAATTCTCCATGCGGGCAAATGCAAAAAATTTTACAATAAAAGATTTGGATAAAATAGAAAAAATCTGTAAGCCAAAGAAAGTAAAAAGATATCTCACATTAAACACAATAATCTATGACAATGAATTAAAAAAATTAGAAAAAATTATCAAAAAAATTAAAGGAAAAATAGATGCAGTAATTTGTTGGGATTTGTCAGTTATCAGGCTCTGTAAAAAATACAAAATCCCTTTCCACATTTCAACTCAGGCATCTGTTTCAAATTCAGAATCTGCAAAGTTCTATAAAAAACTTGGAGCAAAAAGGATTGTATTAGCAAGAGAATTAAATCTAAAACAAATAAAACAAATCTCAAAGATAATTGATATTGAGGTTTTCATTCACGGTGCAATGTGCGTTTCAATTTCAGGAAGATGCTTTACTTCACAATTTCTCTTTAATAAATCAGCGAATCGGGGGGAATGTATCCACCCCTGCCGAAGAAGTTACATCGTTAAAGACATTCAAGAAGGATATGAATTGAAATTAGAAAACAATAAAGTTCTTTCAGCAAAAGATTTATGCACCCTGCCATTCATAGAAAAATTAAAACAAGCAGGAATAACTTCTTTTAAAATAGAGGGCCGAAATAGAGACCCACGATATGTAGACACAGTTGTGAAAGTTTACCGAAAAGCATTAGATAAAAAATTATCCAAAAAAGAAATCAATCAACTTCTTAAAGAATTAGAAAAAGTTTACAACAGGGGATTTTCATCTGGATTTTATTTGGGATTTCCCACTCCAGATGATTTCGCAAAAGTAGAACACAGTGCAGCAACAGAGAAAAAACATTTTGTAGGGAAAGTAATCCATTATTTTCCAAAAATAAAGGTCGCGACAATAAAACTTGTCTCACAACTAAAACTAAATGATAAAATTATAGTAATTGGAAAAACAACAGGAATTTTGTATTCTGAAATAACAAGTATGGAAATAAAAAACAAGCCAGTAAAAAAAGCAGGCAAAGGAGATGAAGTTGGAATCAAGATTCCAACAAAAGTTAGAAAAAATGACCAAGTCTATATTCTAAAAAAATCTACAGATTAAAAATTAAAAAATTTAATTTTATGGCACTTCACATTCACCATCAATACAACATCGGCTTGTATCTAAAGTAGTTACTTCCCTACCAGTACATATTTCATCTTCGTTACAAATTATCCCCCCAACTTCATCATCCTCACAATATGAAGTTAAATAAGTTCCTTCTGTTTCTGCACTTTCTGCTCCCTTATTGACTATGGGTAAAACAGTTTTCCAAACAATGCCTATTGCCACTAAAGCTAACAGGACTATAATCAATGTAGTCATAATACCAGACATTCCTCTTTTATTTTTCATTTTTACCTCCTTTCATAATTTATATAATTTATTCGTTTAAGGCATATAAAAATGTTTTTATTCTGCATTCTTATTAAAATTATCAAGCAATAAAAAATATTCTTTCTTCTCAATTACTTTATCGTTTTCTGATAACCCAATTTTTTCTGCAAACTTCCAAAATGCTTGCGGTTTGTATTTCTTTTTCAATGCTGCAATTGTTGGAAGCCTCCTATCACCCCACCCCTTATACTTCCCTTCCTCAATCGCCTTCCTCATTTTTGTTGTTGATAATTCCAAATCCTTAAACTTAAATCGTCCTAAAAATCCAGTCCATGGAAATTTCTTTCCTAAAACTTTGTAAATCATTTCTTGTCTTTTTGCATTATCCCTGTGGTCTTTCGCTCGAATAATGTGGGTCATTTTCATCTCAATATCATCAACAGTTACAGCAAGATTCATCAAAGGCCAGACTCGGTATTTCTTTTTTTGTAAAGGATGTTCTGTTAGATTAATACGCGCCAATGGAAAATCTCTCATAGCAGGATTTTTATCTTTCATACTTGATTTAAACCTTAAAACCGCTTCACCAACCCCATACCCTTTTTTATCCAACATTTTTTTCCATCTTTCTAAATTCTCATCAACATTCAAGTCCCTGCATGGACAATTCTTTTTTGCCTTGACAAATTCCTTAAATTTATCCGCAGAACAAGTGCAGACATAAGCAGCCTTTTTTTTAATTAGTTTTTCTGCATATTTATAATAAAGAGCCATTCGTTCTGATTGAATCACAATTTTTGCTTTACCATCAAAAAGCCATTTACTTTCTTCTTTAATCATTTTATAAGCAGGTTTGTAAATATTTTCAGGATTAGTGTCTTCAATTCTTACATAAAATTTCCCACCATATTTTTGAACAAATAAAAATGATAAGCAAGCAGTCATAGCATGCCCAATATGTAACGGTCCTGAAGCAGAGGGAGCAAACCGCATAATAACCTTTCCTTTTTTTGCGCCGGGCAAATCAGGTAAGCCTTCACGAACTTTTCTCTCGCTGACAATTTCTTTTAATTTTTCAAATTCTTTTTCTTGTTCTTCTAAAGAAAGTTTATTTATTTCAGCAACAATTTCAGAAATTTTCTTACCATATCTTTTCATATCTTCTTTTTTCAAACCCTCGTGGAAAAGAGAAGCTATGACAGCTCCTTGTCGAGCTTTTCCGTTATGCGCAATTGCATTTTTCAAAGCATAAGCTCTCACCTTTTTTTGTATATCTTTCATATTCTTCAAAAGAAACATTCATTAATAAAATTATCCCACATTAATATCCATCTTCTTTTCTAAAAGTTCAACTCTTTGCTGCAAATGATAAATCTGATTTGAAAGTTCTTCAATTCTGTTGGTCATTTCCATCAATCTTTTTGTAAGTCTTTGTCTTCTTTGTTCAATACTCTCTCCTAAATCAGTATAAGTCCCTGTTTCAGTTTCGGTTTTTTGAGAATTTTCAGAACCAACTTTTGCAAAGCTACTCAAAAAACCAAGGGCATTTCCCTCACCTGATTCAGATGTTTGTGACGTTTCAACTTTTGTCTTTTGCTGAGCAAGTTTTTCTTGCTGTTTCCGATATCTCTCGCCCAAATCAACTACCTCTTTTTTCTTTCCAAATCCAAATAATCCCATAATCAATTCAAGAGTTAATTGTTTATAAAAATTGTTATATTAAATTAGTTTACTCGTAAGCGATAGGAATTTTAATTTTTGATTATGTTAAAACCCGTTTTGAAAGAATTTTTAAACTTCTAATCCATTATTTTATTATAAAAGATGGCAGAAATAAAAACAGTTTCAGAGATTATAGAAGAGGTGAGCCCTTACTATAAGAAAAAAGGAGGACCAGAAGCAACCCATGTTATTGACCATGATACGACAGCTGAAACAGTGGAAGCAATTTATTTTTTTGTTCTTGATTTAATGAATGATTTTGGACTGGACGTTGAAAAGCTCGTCGATAATTTTACATCAACAGAAGGCGGGGCACATTTTTCAGAAATTGGAATGAAAAAAACACGAATGCAGGAAGAAGCATCAAAACTCTTAGCAAATGCAGGCGTTGTTCTACGAAGTGTCTTGAATATTATTTATGATTTAAAAGATTTTAAAATGAGATTACAGCAGTATGATTCATTAAAATCAAAAGATGAAAAAGAAAAAGAAGCAGCACGTTTGGCTTTAAAACAAATCTGGTTGGATAAAGTTGACCTTGTTCAAAGAGGAAATTCAAGCATTAAGGCAATGGCTCTTGGACAGGCAGGATTCCAAACTCTAATTGATGCTTTCTTAATTGTAAAAGACCCAAAAGATGTTGATAAACTTGATTTAAATGATAGAGTAAAAAGAATTCTCAAGCCAAGGATTTATGAGTTTAATATTTGGGTTGAGCAATCAGAAAAAGAATTAAGAAAAAGATATGAAATGGAAAAAACCTATTTGAAAAGTCAGGTTAATAATTTAAAACTTTATTCTCGTTGGATAAAACCATATTTGAGAGCAGCACAAAAACTTGAATCACAGGAAAAACAAAGAGAGGCTTCATTAGTAAATATGTTTAATACAATTAGATTAGAACTAACTTTAATCGGAAAACAGAAATTAGACATAGAAAAAGCGGCGCTTGAAGGAGTTATTCCAAAAGATTTTCAGAAATTAAAAACAAAAAGAGATTATTATTCATGTATTTTAGTTGAATTTACAGTAAGAGCAATACCTCGACAAGGAGTTTTTATAGGGAGATCACAAATGAGCTTTAAAGCTTATGCTCTAAATGACGACGAGCTAAAAAAATTAAATAGAGAATTAGACAAATCAGATATTGGAGATGTTTTGACATTAATAGAGGGTTCAACAACAGAAAGTTTAGAGCAATTGCAAAAAGATATTGATGAATTTATAAATGAGCCAGATACCTCAGAAAAACCAGAAGATGAATCAAATCCTTTCAAGGCATTAATCGGTGGATATAACAAAAAAAAGAAAAAAGAAGAAAAACCATCAGAATCAAAAGAAGAACCTAAAGATATTGTTGTTAAACCAGATGACTGGATTGAAAAAACCCATTTAAGAAAAGTTGCAGCAGAATCCGCAGCAGATACTGCATTTACTCTATTTGACATCTACAAAAAAGCTCACGGCATGGAAAGTTATACTTAATCAATTCTTCATCGTAAATTTAATATACTCTCTCTTCTTCTTTAGAATATTAACTTTAACAAATATAATAAAAATTCGTTGAATATCTTAAAATGGCAAAAAAATCAAAAAAAGAGGAGGAAGATTCTGCTTCTCATGAAGTTTCAGAATTAGAAAAAGAAGTTGAAGAAGAAATTGAATCTGAAAATTTGCAAGAACAATTAGATGAATTGCCGGAAGATTCAGATACACAAAGATTTCAAGAATTTTTGCAGTCAACAGGGGGGGTTAATCCTGAAACCGAAATTCCAGAAACTACCGGATTTTTACCAGCACCAGTTTTAGAACAAACTGCCCCTGCCCAACCAGTAAATTTAGAACAAGACATAATAGATACCCTAATAAGTGAAGAACAGTCAAAAGAACAAAAAGATTATGTAACTCAATCTAATGAATCTGAAATTAATTATACTTCCACAGAACCAGAAAATATTGAAACAACAAGACCTGTCCCTGCACTAATGCCAGATATAAACACCGGAGTAATGCCTTTAACAAGAGAACAAAGATTTGCAATAGAAACTGAAGCAGATAAATTAAGAAACAGAGAACAAGAAAGAGGAGAATATATCACTGACATAAAAAATGTTGAAATAGAAAGGCACTTACCTTTTGAAGACCCTAAAAGGAGATACAAAGAAAGGCCAATTAGATAAATTAATAAATAAGAAAATTTTAATAATTTAAAGGAGGTAAAAAATATCCTATTGCTCTTAATTTATTAAAATAAAATGCCAGGCGAATACAAAATTTCAGATATTTATGAGGGAGGATATTCTAGTTTAGACCCTGAATATGGAAATTTATTCGTCGGTTATAGAGTTCCTGTAGAGAGTTTAGGAATTACAACAAACCCTCAAGAAGCTCGTGTTGCTCAAGAAGTTTCAAGCAAAATTAATTTAGGTGCAAAAAATGTTGAAGTAGAACTCCTTTTACCAAAAACTTTTGATGCAATGAATAAACACGATTTTAAAGAAATTAATCGTTTAAGTAAATTAACAGGAATTGATGTTAGTTTTCATGGTCCTTTGGTAGAACCATCTGGAATGACTCAACAAGGATTTACAGAATCAAGCCGTGAAGCAGCAGAAAGACAAATACTTGAAGCCATAGAAAGAGTTCATGAAGCAAACCCTAAGGGAGGGATTATCAACTTCCATACTTCTAATATGTTTCCAGCTCCAGATATAACAATGAGCAAAGAAGGAGAGAAAGTTGAAGGACTTATCGTAGTTGATAGTGAAAGAGGAAATATTGGAAAGATAAAATTAAAAGAAAGATATTTTCCCGAAGAAGGGAAAGTAGATATTCAAAAGGAAATAAATCATTATAATGAAGAATCTTGGAATCAACAATTAACACAATTAGGTTATGCTGCAGACAGAGCAACTGATTTCATAAAACATGCAGAAATGACACTTTTAGGAAAAGAGGCTGAGGAAAAAGCAGGAAAAAGAATTTCAGAGCAAGAAAAACAAGCACTATTGCAATATAACATTGGAAAAAATTATCTTAATGATTCTTATAGGCAATTAAAGGACCTTTACGAAGCAGCATATAAAAATTCAACGCCTGAAGAAAGAGAAATTTTAGAAGATTTTAGTAGAAAAATACAAGAAAAAGTAAAAAAAATAAATAAAGATCCAAAAAGTAAAGAAAGTATTGAATTAAGAAAACAAATTATTGAAGAGGGATTAAATGTTTTTGATAAGATTTCTCCGCCAAAAATATACAAACCATTAGACGAATTTATGCTTGAAAAAACAGCAACAACATTTGGAAATGTTGCATTCAATGCTTATAAAAAGTTCAAAGATAAAGCACCTATTTTGGTTGTAGAGAATCCTCCTGCTAATCAGCAATTTGCTCGTGGAGAAGATTTGAAAAAAATTATAGAAGAATCAAGAAAGAGGTTTATTGAACAGGCGGTTAAAGAAGGAATATCCAAATCAGAGGCAAGGGCTCAAGCAGAAAAATTAATTGGTGCGTCATGGGATGTTGGGCATATAAATATGTTAAGACAATATGGTTTTGAAGAAAAAGATATTTTAAAGGAAACAGAAAAAGTTGCCCCTTATGTTAAGCATATCCACTTATCAGATAATTTTGGTTTTGAACATACAGAATTGCCAATGGGAATGGGAAATGTTCCTATTAAAGAAATTATGAAAAAACTCGGAAAAAAAGGCTTTGAAGCAAAAAAGATTATTGAAGCAGGAGACTGGTGGACTCAGCACACCCCAAAAGGTGGCGGCGCACCATTTACACCATCATTAGAGGCGATGGGCTCTCCATTATATTCGATGGAAATGGCTCCTTACTGGAATCAATCAATTGCTTTTCAACAAGGTTATCTCTCTATGCCTCTCTTAGGAGAATCATTGCCCCAAGTGAATTATCAAACCTTTGGTGCAGGATTTTCACATCTTCCAGCAGAGCTTGGAGGACAAATGCCAGGAGCAGCAGGAAGCAGAGTAAGTGGAAGGCCTATGGAATAGAGTAACTACTCTTATCAAATAAATTTAAAAACCAAATTAGCTTAATAAAAATATAAAAAGAGGGAAAATGGTAGCAAAAAAAACTTCTAAAAAAGAAACTAAAAAGAAAAAGAAATCTAAGGTTAATTCTAAAAAAGTTCCAAAAATTCAATTGAAAGACGAATATGACATTGCAATGGACTTTGCAATTAAGGTTTACAAAAAATTCAATAAAATGGTAAAATCAGTTATCTTGTTTGGCTCGTCTGTAAAAAAAGATAAAACAGCAGGTTCTGATATTGATATTATAATTATCATCGACGATGTTTCTATAAAATGGGACCATGAATTAATCACATGGTATCGGGAAGAACTTGAAAAAATTCTAAAACAAAGCCCATACAAAAAAGAATTACATATCAACACAATAAAATTGAGTACTTGGTGGGAAGATTTAATGAGGGGTGACCCACTCATAATAAATATACTTAGATATGGAGAATCAATGATTGATTTGGCAGGATTCTTCGAACCTTTAAAATATTTGTTGATAAATGGGAAGATTAAACCAACACCAGAAGCAATTTATAACTGTCTTCAGAGAGCTCCCCAGCATATTGCGAGAAGTAGGGTTGCAGAATTAAATTCTATTGAAGGATTATACTGGGCAATGGTAGATTCAGCACACGCAGCTTTAATTGCAGCAAATGTTTCGCCACCATCACCAGAACACATTCCAATAAATCTTAAAGAAACTTTTGTTGATGCTGGAAAATTAAAAATGAGTTATGTGACAGATTACAGAGATTTATTAGTTCTTCACAAAAAAATCGCCCATGGAGAAATTACTGATTTAAAAGGTGTTGAAATAGATGCATGGCAGGCAAAAACAGAAGACTTTTTGCACACAATGGCCCAATTGGTCAAAAACGAAATAGAAGGCAAAAATTAAATATTAGATATCTTTGTTTTATTACTCTCCAGACTCTTCACTAGGATAAAGTTCTAAAAGAGCCCTAGAAGTCATTTCATTATTAGCGTCAATTTCCATACTTAACCCATAATTCTTTAATCTTCTTGTTTTTAAAACCTCAATCGCTTTTTTTGCTGTTTCATCTTCCAAATCTGAAAATCTCATATCTCTATATTGTGAAAGTGCTTGTGTAACATTTTGAGGTATTTCATACCCTTGTCCAACATACTCTAAAATATCAGAGATAAGGGCATTTTTAAAAACATCATCGTATTTCCCTGCATAAACTCCAATAGCCTCAAGGACTCCGGCATTACTTATACCCAAGCCTTGTAAAATTCCATAAGTAGCATCTTCAAATGCTCTTTGGATGGCTTTTCGTGATATTGGGTCTTCAGTATTTGGAATTACATATGTTTCATAAAATTTACTTATAGAAGTTAAAGCTACCTCTGGCTTTTCTTTAACATTCCTTGCCGCAATAGCAGCAGTTTCATATCTGATTAAATCATCTAATGCCATTATATCATTATCTAAAATTAAAGTTTATAAACTTTTCTATATGTTACTACTTAAAAGTAAATTATCTATTGTTTTCTCCAGAAACAATTTTTGTCTTACACGGCAGTTTTGATTTAACAATGTGAAATAATTTCCTTGCCATTTGTTCTGCTTTTTTATTCTGTGTAGCAATTAAAAAAAGCGGGTCTCCTTGTTTTACAATAGCAGCCCTGTCTGTTGTCTTTCCAAAACTCAATTGCATTCCAGTATTAACTCTTTCACCTTTGCTCCCACCACTATACATTTTATTCTCTCTTTGAATGTGGTGAGGATAAGGAAAGATTTTGAAAAAATATTGTCCATTAAAATTCTTGTCCATTCTTTTATTGATTAACTGCCTACAAGATTCTAATGCACTATCTCTAATCTGAACTTTTTCTGTTGAGATTAATGTTAGCTCATAAGGGAATTTTCCTTCTTCATATAATCGTTCTTTACCCATAGTGTATTTGATAATTGTAACCGGCGGAACTGTTTTAACATATGATTTGCTTTTTTTCTTACTCTTCCGAGTATAAGGAACAACTTTCCTCTTTGAATATGCAACACCTTTTCTTAATGATGCCATTTTATGTCTTCCCTAATTTTCTTTTAATTGGACCTTCTATAACACCTACACACCCGATACAATCTAATTCACTTATTTTTTCACCAAGTTCTTCTCCAGATACAATTGACTTTATTCTAACTCCGTCTTCCTCATAAGATAATTTATACTTTTCATCTCTTCTTATGCCGGCTAAAGAATTTACAATTGTTCGATGAAGTTGTCCAATATACCTAAATTTAATTTCATTCATTTTATTTCTACCTCGGTTGTAATTGCTTGTCCTGGCAAACCTTTTTCAAAGATTGCACGAACAACTCCTTTATTACCATGCGGAGCAGATATTTTACCTTTAATTATTTTACCAGCAGGCGATTTCCATTCAACATCCTTGCCAATAAATTTTTCAGCATCTTTTCTGTTCCCAATTCCATCTATTTCAATCAAAAAATGCCTTTTATGAACTGTATGCCGTCCTCGCCTGAACTGAACAACTTTTCCTTTAACCATAGGATTTCTTAAATGATTTAATTTAAAATCTTATTGGTTAGAGATTTAATCCCACAACCATAAATAATAAACTAAAAAAATAGTTTTTAAAACTTCTTATTATAAAATTATTAAACTTGAAAAATTTATAGGAACAAATAAGATTATGAATATTTATTCAAAACCAAATATTTAAATAAGATTATAATTAAATAATATATTAAAAAATGAAACTTTTTATATTTGGTTCAACAGGAGACCTTGTAAAAAGGAAGGTCTTACCTGCACTCCAAAGTTTAAAAAAAAGAGATTTAGAAGTATGGGCACTTGGAAGAAGAAATTTCACAAAAAAAGATTACAAGAATTTTGTTTGTGCAGATAAATTATCAAATTCTTTCAGAAAAAAAATTCATTATATTAAAATTAATTTTGAAAAAGAAGACATATGTTCCCAATGTTTGAACTTATTTGATAAAATAGAAACAAATTACATATATATTGCTTTACCGCCATCAAACATTGATAAAATACTCTTGTCTTTAATTAAAATCAGAGATGAGGGATTTAAAATAAAAATATTAATAGAAAAACCGTTTGGGGACAGCATAGAATCTGCACTAAAATTGAAAGACATCGTCGATAAAAATAATTTAGAAAGAGATATTTTTCTTTCAGACCATTATTTATTCAAAGAGAATATTCCTAAAAACATTAAAAATTTCAAGAAAATAGAATTTATCTCTTTGGAAAAATTAGGATTAGAAAATCGGATTACATACTATGATAAAACAGGAGCACTAAAAGATATGGTGCAAAATCATTTTTTACATCTCTTTTTCAAATTAACAGGGCACAAAAATCTGCAAAATTTCAAAATACAAAAATTCGTCCGGGCACAATATGGAGATGGCAAAACAAAAGGATATGTCAAAGAACTAAGAAAAAAATCAGACACAGAAACATGTGTCTATCTAGAAATTGAAGCTCAGGACAAGACTATTATCTTCTTTACAGGCAAAAAATTTTCTAAAAAAGAAGCAAAATTAAAAATTGATAGTAAAACAAGATATTTAAAATCAGGTGAGGAGTATAAAAGAATATTTGCTGATTTTTTCAAAAATAAAAAAGACAATTTCCCCACAATAAATGATACTATAAATGCATGGAAAGTAATTGAAAAAATAGAAAAGAAAAAACCAAAATTAAAATATTATGAAGAAGGAATTAGCCACAGTGATTTTTTAAAATTAGTTCTAAACATTAAAAAACAATAGAAAAAATTAAATAATTCAAGAATCTCTAAAAAATATGGAAATTGGAGAAATCATTACAAGATGGCCAAGAAGCCGGACAATAAGGCCCATCCCAAATTTAGAAGAATTTAAAGAAAAAAAATTAAGACCAGAACCAAGATTATCATTTCCCCAATATAATGAACTCCCCCACAATTATCGCCCCCAAACATCCTCAAAAACAATAACAAGCACACAATCTTCAACACAAATAGAAATAGTTTATTCTAATACTGGCGACATTATAACGTTATTAGTCAGAAAACCTATGTTAGATATTAAAGCTTAAATTTAAGAATTATTTTTATTTGCTAACTCACATCTCTGGTTATATTCAATAATGTCATTAATTAAAATTTGTGCATTTTTCCTCGCCTGATCAACTTTGTGGGCATCTGATTTCCCTTTCTTAAATTCCGCTCTTGCACTAAGAATATCTTTTAAAATTCTCAGATGTTGTGGTGAGAATTTTCCTTTTTTAACAAAATCTTTTTCAAAATCTTTTACCATTTGTTCTTGTGATTTTTTTCCGACAACAGTCTGCAATAATTCTCTAACATCCTTATAAATTTGCTCGATTGTATTTTCCTGTGCTCTTTTTTCAATTTGTTCTCTTAATTCTTTCAATCGCTTCATATAATCTTCAGCATCTTTCAAAAGCTTGTCTACTTCCTTTCCAGAAACTTCTTTAACCTTGCCGTGTTCATAACCTTTGTAATATTTAATTGCAATTTCTTCTAGGATATCAATATATTTTTTTTCAAGCATTTTTTCTTTTTCATAGAAAACTTTCTTCATCTCCCTAACTGTCTCTTTAACATTTGGTGGCGGCAGGCCATAAAGCATCAATAAAGCCTGACTCGGTGTGATAACACTCCAATAAATTTCTCCAATAACTAAATCTAGTAAAACATTCTTTACTCTCTTAACGGTTTTATCTCCCATTGACATAAACATATCAATAGACTCTGGAGATGGTTTTAATTTACCCATTTTAAGCAATGCTTTCCATGGCATAAATGTTCCTCTATCATAAATTGGAACACCATCTCTGATAAAAGTAAAAATAACTGGATGGGCGTCTTTGACACTTTCCCAAAAATCAGTCAAAAGATAAACCTGCGGCGATAATTTGTTTTTAACGCCCGCCAAAGCAGATGCTTCAGCAACATATTGGTAAATAATCGCTCTCAATTTTTCTTTAAGCTCTAAACGAGGCATTCTTTTCACATCAGTATCATTAATAATTATAAAAACATCAATGTCAGAAGTTTTTACAGCTTCACCCCTAACCAAACTTCCACCAATAACATAACTAACAACATATCTCTCAAATTTCTGTAAAACCAATGATTTGTGAATTTCAGCAACTCTTAATGCACCCAAAATTCCCTTGTCATAAAGTGGAAATGCCATTGCAATCGCAGAAGACAAATCAAACTTACTATCCAGGCAAATCTCCCAAATATCGACTGGTGTATTAATATGAAGCCAAATTTTCTGTTTTGTTTTATCAATCTGCTCAATCAAATCTTTTTTTACTTCTGGAATTTTCTTTAATTTTTCCTCAGGAACAATCACTAGTAAATGCAAATGCTTTTCAGTTTCTTTTGGAACATCCTCTTCTTCAATAAATCTTTTAATTGATTGTGGTGGCAAAATTCCAACAGCCTGCACATAAGAATACTTTTTCACAATATAGTTTTTCAGTTTTTCTAATTCTTTTTTTGTTTTGTCCATATCTTTCTTAATCTTATCAGGACTCTCTATTTTTGGAATATTTTTTGTTGAATACTTATCATTCAAATTCATCTCAGGGATTTCTTCTCTTTCAGTCATAACAGAAATAAAATTATCTGGCTTATAAAGATTACTACTTAATACAACTTCAAAAATGGTCCCGGCAGGAATCGAACCTGCGATCTTCTCGGTGTAAACGAGATGTCATAACCACTAGACCACGGGACCTGTAAAGCATTATATATTTTAGAAAAATCGTTTGCTTTTAAAATTTATTAAAATGCGCAGACCGGGAATCGAACCCGGATCTCGACCTGTTTGCACACAATGTTGGCAAGGTCGTATTCTACCATTAAACCATCCACGCACAGATTAAAATGAATTCTTCAATTTAAAAAATTAATCAAAAAATTTTACTACCTTAAATTCCATAAAAATAGATGTAACTCTACAATTACAACAATATAGAAAAGTTTATAAAGCCATTATATCTAAAAAAACACATGAAAAACAAAACAAGATTCACAGACCGTCTTAAGATATATGGTTTAAGTTTAGCACTTGCTACTTCGCCTATTGGATGTTCTTATACTCAATTAAAAACAAAACCTACTCATATCACTAAAGATGATTTACAAAGACAGGTTTGGAATAATTTAGCTTATTGTTTAAAAAAAGGTTTAATTGATTCTACTTATGCAAATGAATTATATCCAGAAGTTAATGAAAAATTTAATGTAAATCAGCTAATTGCTACAAATAATGAATTAGAAGCCAGAATTCGTGATTATAAATCAACAATTGAGAATGAGGCTGACGAAAATGATAGTATAAAAAGAGTAAAATTATGGTCAAGCAATGGAAAAAACTATATAGTTATAGCAGACACTACTCAAAGAAAAACATTTCCAGACTTTACACCACAACCTCAACAAAATAATTCTTGTTTAGAATCAATATGTAACCAGTCAAAACCACAAAAGACATCATGGTATCAAAATAAATGGGTTCAAATGGGAATTAGTGCAGGATTAGCAGTATTAGCAGGATATATTGGAGCTCAGATAAATGAAAAAGATTCAAGAAGAAGTGTTAAAGAACAAATTAAACATGATTATAACCTCCCAGAACAACCTGCAGATATTGGCGTTGGTGGTGGAAGAACTGATGAAGGTTCTATCGGGACTGTAAGAGGAGGAAGAGATAATGGTGGGAGTATTGGAGGTGCAAGAGAATGAAAACCAAAATTTTAACAATATTTGCATTAGTAACAATTTTAATTTCAACAATTGTTTCAGCAACTGTTTATGAAGCAAATTATGTTTATGAAGGAATCATACAACCAGATGGAACCGGATTAACTACAACCACACCAATAAAAGGTGTTTCTGTCGTAGGCTATATTTGTCAAGACTCTGCTTGTGAAACTGCAACAAGATTATGGCCAAATACATTAAATACCGGAAGCGATAATGTAATTGTATTACCATATCCAACAAATCTACAATCTGAATATGGATATATTGTTTATTTCTTCAAAAAAGGATATGTTCCTTATGCTGTAAGAGCAGACTGGTATGGTGAAGGAAATGCAGGAAAATACGAAAATTATTTAAGAAAATTCGAAACAGGTTCTGCTCAAATTAAAAATTTCAAGACAAGCGATTCAACAATTCAAACAGGAGAAACAATAACAATAACAGCAGATATTCTCTCGCCATCTGAATATTCAAAAAACTGGTATGTTCCAGAAGAAATAAAAGAACAATTGAAAGACAAGGTTAAAATAACATTAGAAATAACAGACCCTAACGGAGAAATTGTTCCGACAATCACAGAAACAGAAATCGAATGGTCATCAGAAACAGAAGTCACATTTGAATGGACACCAGAACAAGAAGGAGAATACACATTAAAAATAATAACACAAATTATTGATGATAAATTCTTAGATAGTGAAATTGAAGCCAAGCAAATTCAAATAACAGTTTCAGAAAAATCTGAACCAGAACCACAAGAAAAATCAATACCAACAGGATACAGAAACATAAATAAAAATGATACATGGGAAGACGAGCAATATGAAGCCCAATTCAAATACAAAAAAATAATTCAGGATGAAGAAAAAATTATAATTGAGAAACAATCTTTATGGCAAAAATTTATCAGATGGCTGAAAAATTTATTCTACAAAATTTTCTGGTTTTTATAATTTAAATTTTATCTTCATTAAAACCAGGCCAAACACTTTTTCTATTCTTTTTATTATATTTAATACATATTTTTTCAGCTTCTTTCTTAGGAATATTTGATTTTACAATATCATTAAACTCAATTTCATTTTCAGCAACCAGCCTTGCAAATTCAGATTGCTTATAAGTCTTATATCTTCCCTCAAGGGTTTCAATAACACAATAATCCCCTCCTTGTAATTTTGAAAGATATTTCATATCCTCATTAGTATTATTTGCCATATCTTCTATTCCCATTATTCATATCCTCCCATAGAAGGCATTCTCATTCCTTTACCATCTTTATCCCCAGAAGATGCAATAACATCATCAATTCTCAAAATCATAATAGCAACTTCTGTTGCAGAATTTATCACCTGTGTCTTAATTTTCAACGGCTCAAGAATTCTGGCTTCCAAAACATTTTCAATCTTATTCTTAAACAGATTTAATCCAGCATTCTTTTCGCCCGCATCATGTCGTGATTTTAATTCAGTCAAAACATCAATAGGGTCCATACCTGCATTTTCAGCCAGAGTCGCAGGGATATATTCTAAAGCATTTGCAAATTCTTCAACAGCCAATTGCTCCCTTCCACTAAGAGAATGTCCAAACTCTCTCAATCTACGAGCAAGCTCAATTTCAATCGCACCTCCACCAGGAACAATTAAACCCGATTTTAATGAAGCGATAACATCGCCTAACCCATCTTTAATTGCTCTTTCAATTTCATCAATAACATGTTCTGTACCACCATGAATTAAAATTGTCAATGCTTTTGGATTTTGACATCCACGAACATATGTCATAGTATCATCACCATGTTTAACTTCTTCAACCATTTCAGCACTACCTAATTCTAAAGAGCTTAGTTCATTCAAATTACTAACAATTTTTCCTCCAGTAGATTTTGCTAATTTTTCCATATCAGACCTTGCAACACGCCTACAAGCATAAATTCCTGCTTTCGCCAATAAATATTGGGCAAAATCATCAATACCTTTTTGACAGAAAATAACATTTGCACCAGAATCTTTAACTTTTTCAATCATCTCCTTAATTGTCCTTTCCTCTTGATCAAGAAAATTCTTTAGTTGTTCTGGAGAAGAAATTGAAATCTTTGTATCAATCTCAGGATTTTTAATTTCTAATGAAAAATCAATCAAAGCTATCTTAGCATTTTCAACAATCTTTGGCATGTCTTGCGAAACTTTCTCTTTATCTAAAACAATTCCTGCAATAAGCTCAGTGTCTTTAATTCCATTTCCTTTGGATTTTTCAATCTTAATATCATCCAAATCAATTCCTTTTTCAGTCTGAACCTGTTTAACTGCCTGCACAATAATTTCTGCAAAAGTTTCTTTCGCATCTTCAGCACCCTTACCAGTCATTGCAGTCATTGCAATCTGTTTCAAAATATCTTCGTCTTCAGGAGTAATTCTTAAAGCAATATCACTTAAAATTTCCTGACACTTTTCAGCAGCCAGCCTATAGCCTTTTGTAATAACAGTCGGATGAATTTTTTTGTCAAGAAGCTTCTCAGCATTTTCTAATAATTTTCCAGCAACCATAACTGCGGTTGTTGTCCCGTCACCAACTTCTGTCTCTTGTGTCTTTGCGATTTCAACCATCATTTTCGCAGCAGGATGCTCAATTTGCATTTCTTCTAAAATCGTCACACCATCATTAGTAATAATAATATCATTTGTAGGAGAAACGAGCATTTTATCCATCCCCTTAGGACCCAGAGTTGTCTTTACCATCTCAGCTACCATTTTAGCAGCGAGAATATTGTTTCTTTGAGCGTCCTTTCCAAGAATTCTCTGAACATCCTCTGGCATTAGAACAACTGGTTTTTCTGCCATATATTAATCTCAAAAAAACCCCTTATAAATTTTATCTCATTAGAGAACATATTTTATAGTGGTAAACAACTTTTAAAAGCGAAAACATTTTGGTAAATATATGAGAGATATTATTGTTGCAGATGTAATGACAAGGGACATAATCTTTGTCAAACCAGATACAAGTTTATTGGATTGTGCCAAAATATTTGTAAAAAAGAGGGTTGGCAGTCTTGTTGTTCTTGATAAAAAAAGACTAGTCGGTTTTATTTCTCAACGAGATATTTTATGGGCGCTAATAAAAAAATCAAGAAAAGATTTAGCAAAAATTAGAGTAATTGATATTTCTAGAAAAAAAATCGCGACGATAAAACCCACTGCAACATTAGAAGAAGCTTTAAGAAAAATGAAAAAATTAAAATTCCGGCGACTTCCTGTTGTCCAAGGAAAAGAAATTGTAGGAATATTAACAATAAGAGATATATTAACATTCCATCCAGAAATTTATCCTGAATTAGAAGAACTTAAACAAATAAGAGAAGAGGCTGAAAAATTAAAAAGAGTTAGAAAAGCAAAAAACAGAGAATATATGCATGAGGGGGTTTGTGAAGAATGTGGTGCTACAGACATTCTCCAAAAAATTGATGGAAGACTTCTCTGTAATACCTGTGCAGCATCAATGTAATCAATAATCTCAAAAAAGAAAAACATTTCCTTATTAGTTAAATATTTAAATCAAATTAATTTTATTACTCTATGTCAGAAAAAGAAACAATTTTCAGTAGCAAAATAAAATATACCGGAATTTTTTCATTTAAAGATTTCTATAAATTCTGTTATGATTGGCTTACAGATGAAACAGGGCTTAAAGTAATAGAAGATAAATATAAAGAAAAATTAAGTGGAAACTCAAAAGACTTAGAAATTGAATGGACTGGAGAAAATAAAGTAACAGATTATTTTCAGTTTCAAGTTAAAGTTACATTTAAAATTGAAAAGTTAGTAGATGTTGAAGTACAACAGCCAAATGGTGCGAAAATAAAAACTAACAAAGGAGCCGTTGAAATAAGTGTAAAAGGAATTTTAGTAAGAGATTATGACGGCAAATTTGAAAAAAACGCATTTCACAAATTTTTAAGAGGAATTTATGAAAAATGGGTAATTGCTTCCAGAGTCGAACAATTTGAAAACAAACTTGCGAGTGACTGCGACGAATTCTTAAATCAAGCCAAAGCATGGCTCGACCTTGAAGGAAAGAAATAATTCACCACAAAAATATTTAAATATAGCCCAGATTTAATTCTCTAATGAAAAAAAAGATCCTTTCCCTCTTATTAATATTATTAATTCTGCCATGTATTTTAGCCGCAAATCTCAAAATTGAAAAACAAAGTTCAAATGAAGTTCTCATAAAAGGAATAAATCAACCAGCAATTTTTGAATTAAATGTAACAAACTTGGGGGAAGATGATACTTTTAGATTTGACAGCATACCAGGATATTTTATCATGGAATCAAAAGAAATAAAATTAGAACAAAATGAATTAAAAACAATACAATTAAAAGTTCATGCCAGAGAAGATTTTGAATATCCTAAATTTTTTTATACATTGCAATACGAAATCAAAGGAAAAGATAATATTCCTCAAAAAGAAGAATTAACAGTAAAAATAATCGATTTAAAAAATGCTCTTAAGATTGAAGCATCAGAAATAAATCCTGAATCCGATTCCATCACAATTTATCTGAAAAATAAGGAAAACTTTAACTTTGAAAAGATAAAAGCAAAATTTTCTTCACCTTTCTTTGAATTAGAAAAGGAATTTTCTCTAAAACCATATGAGAAAAAAGAATTCACAATAAATCTTAATAAAGAGGACTTTAAAGAACTAACTGCAGGGTTTTATACACTAAAAGCAGAAATAGAAGCTGGTAGAACAAATACAACTTTAGAAGGAACTATTAAATTCGCTGAAAAAAAATTAGTAGTTTCAGAAAAAAAAGAATATGGATTTTTAATCACAACAAAAATAATTTCAAAAAAGAATGAAGGTAATGTTGAAGTAAATTCAGATACTGCAATTAAAAAAAATATTGTTTCAAGATTATTTACAACCTTTGAACCAGAACCAGATGTTATTGAAAGGCATGGTATGACTGTTTATTACACTTGGAATAGAATAGTAAAACCAGGGGAAACATTGAATATCATTGTAAAAACAAATTGGTTATTCCCATTTTTAATAATCTTTTTTGTAATAGTAATTGTAATTTTTGCAAAAAAAACTTCAGAGGAGGATTTGATTGTAAGAAAAAAAGTTTCGTTTGTTAAAACAAAAGGAGGAGAATTTGCACTCAAGGTTTCCTTAATAGCAAATGCAAAAAAATATGTAGAAAGAATTAACATCATCGACAAATTACCCCCATTAGTAAAAGTTTATGATAAATTCGGTGCAGAAAAGCCCTCAAGAATCGACGAGAAAAATAAAAGAATAGAATGGGATATTGAAAAATTAGAAAAAGGGGAAATAAGAATCATGTCTTATATTATTTATTCTAAACTCGGTGTTCTTGGAAAGTTTGCGTTGCCTGCAGCAAGAATTTTCTATGAAGTTAATGGAAAAATTAAAGAAACAACTTCAAACAGAGCCTTTTTTGTTTCAGAACAACACAAAGGAGAAATTGAAGAAGACTATTAATCATAATCTTTAAAAACAATTCAAATCTTTTTATTTTATCCCTCCATAGCTCAGTGGTTAGAGCGCTTGGCTGTAGGTTTTACTTAAGGTGGAGATTCATTTTCATGAAATTCTATGAAACCCCAAAAGTCAAGAAGCAGCACCCGAGAGATCCCAGGTTCGAATCCTGGTGGAGGGATTTTTTATTAAAATATTTTATATCCTATTTTTTGATTCTTAGATTTTATTTTTCATTACCATAACCTTTATAAATAAAAATATTTTATCAGAATTACAAAAAAACGAGGTTTAAAATGGACGAATACCCTGATGAAGATTTCGAAGAAGATAACTTCGAAGATGATCTAAATCTTGATGATGATTTTTAATTTTTCATAACACTTTTCTTCTTTCTTTTTTATTTTTTAATGACTTACTTCTAAGATAATTTCATTATTGTTCTTATCCAACTCCTCAAAATCATAATCAATAACAAATTTTAATTTTTCTGGATTTCTCCTTGATATCCAAACATTTTCCAAAGTCATTTTTAATCCTGCTCCAATATCTAACGGTTTCAGGTCAAAAGTATTTTCCAAATCATCGTCAGCATAAATAAATATCTTTCCTTCTTTAGAAACAATAAGCCCGTCATTTTTCACACTAATTTCAGCTTTTAAATATCTACCATTAAGGACTGCAGAAACATTCTCAAAAGACAGGTCTGGGTAAGTCGGAGTTTTATATAACTCATTTATCAAAGCAATAGTATCATCGCCAATTGTTTGCTCACATTTGCTCACAGGATACATTATATTATTTTTGTTTTCTGAATGGTCAAAACCTAATGCATGTAAAAGTTCATGTATTGCAATATTCGGATTAGGGCATGAAGAATCTCTTATTAACAATACTTTTCCTTTTAGAATAACATTAAATAAATCTGTTTGGACAATTTTTGTCGGGCCGCCTTCACCAGCAATAAACAATCCCTCTTCCATTTTGACTTTGTTATCACAAGTTACAGAAATCTCTTCATTCTCAGCAGGATTAAATTTTAATATCGTTTTATTAGAAAGTATTTCAAATGCTCTTTCCATATCATTTTTCTTTTGCAAGGAGCAATTATAAATCTTATATGTTATAATTCTGCTTGGGTATCTCATATTTGGATAAAATTGCATATCTATGGCTACAGAGTTGCTCAAACTAAAATTAGAGTTTATTGGACCTCTTGGAATAAATTCAGTTGTTCTTGTAGGAATAAACCAATAAAAAACAAGTAAGCCAATTACAACAATTATAAAAAGCAGACTAAAAAATATTCTCCACCCCATAAAAAATATTATTTATTATAATATATAAAGATATTGAAAAAAAATAAAAAAATAAAAAAATAAATTTAGAATTATTCAGCTGCTTCTTCAGCAACAGATTCTTCTCCTGGAGCTTCAGTTGCTTCAGAAGGTTCTGTAGTCTCCTCAGGTTGCTCAGCAGTAGCCTCTCCAGCTTCTTCTGCTGATTCTTCTGGAGTCTCAGATGTTTCTTCTTGAGTTTCTCCAGCAACCTCCTCAGGAGCTTGTTGATTCATTTCCTCATCCATTTTAATAACCTCGTTTAATTAAAACTCAAAGATGTCTTTTAAAGCTTTTGGATTAATAATTCCACTCAAAAGTTATGAAAAAACGCTATAGAGGCTCTATTTTCTTTTGTGAATTTAAAAAAGAGATTTTTTAAAGCAAGTAAACCATCTTTATTTAAATAAAAATGGAAGGACATTATAGGAAAAAACTCTCAGAAGAAGAAATACTTTGCCTTAACGAACAAGATATACAGAAAATAGAAAGAGTAAATGAAGCAATTACAAAAATGGAACAGGCAGAAGCCTCAAAAGAATCTCAATTAAAAATGAGAATTTTATTTGAAAGGACCGCTCCCGAAATGTTACCTTTTATAATTTATTGTATTTATATGGGGAGTGTTGCTTTTTATGCTTTCATAAATATAAATAAATATCAAGGAAATACCTTATTTGTTTATTTAGGAGTATTATTAGCTATTATGGTTTTTCCTTTATTTGTATTGCCTCATTTACCTTTTAAAAAATGGTTAGAGAAATCCTCTTAAATAAAGTTAAGAGTATTCTCGGGAAAGAATTCATTCACATTCTTTTTAAAGAAACAGGGATTTTTTGGACACTATTCTTTCAAATTATTTTTATACTTATTCCTCTTTATTTTGTATTTAGAAGATTATTTCCAAACTTAGCAAATAGGCTTGAAGAACAGATAAAAGATGTATTAAAGTTCTTTTAACCTATTTCAAGCAGAAATTGATATTTAATACGAATAAGCAATTTTTAGAGAACGCCCCGACCGGGAATCGAACCCGGATCTCAAGCGCGACAGGCTTGTGTTCTAGCCACTAAACTACCGAGGCATTATTCACCTACTCAAACAATAAGTTAGGTTAATTATTCATGTTAGAATTAATTTTTAAAGCTTTCTGCGAAAAATATCGACTAGGTTTTCTTAGCATCTACTAAAAACTTTTTAATCAAAGTATAAATAACAGAAATTATCAGATATAAGGGAATTAAAATAACAGCAGTAATAAAAAATATGGCTTCTTCAATCCCAAATAAAGCATAAACTGCATTATGCAAAATAACTGAAACAAATCCTATCACAATTATTATCAAGAACTTTTTAAAATCCAATAAAAAATATTTATCAAATTTTGATTTTGCTTTTCGCCTCATTTTCTTTTTATAATTTTCTTCCTGCCCATATATTTCCATAATGCCTTTGGAATTTTTATTGAACCGTCTCTTTGTTGGTGATTTTCCATAATTGCAACCAAAGCCCTAGAAGTTGCAATAACCGTATTATTCAAGGTATGAGCAAAATATCTCTTCCCTTTATCTTCAATTCGGATATTCAATCTCCTCGCCTGTGCTTCTTCCATATTTGTTAGAGAAGTTACTTCAAAATATTTTTTCTGACGTGGACTCCATGCTTCTAAATCGCATGATTTTGCTTTTAAATCAGCCAAATCACCCGAACAACATTCCAAAACCCGAAACGGAATTTCCAATGCCTTAAAAATTTCAATAGAATAATTTAACATTTTATCATACCATTTATAAGATTCTGCTGGTTCACAAATCACAATCATTTCTTGTTTATTAAATTGATGTGTCCTATAAATTCCTTTCTCATCAATTCCATGGCTTCCAATCTCTTTTCGAAAACACATTGAATAACCAGTTTGTTTAATAGGCAAATCCTTCTTGTTAATAGTCTGATTAATAAACTGGCCAATTAAAGGATGTTCTGAAGTCGCAATTAGATATAAATCCTCACCATCAATTTTATAAGCCATTTGTTCAATTTCCTCATTAGAATAAACTCCTGTCAAAATTTTTTTCCGTATCATCAAAGGAGGTTCAATGTATTCAAATCCTTGCTTGACCATATAATCTCTTGCAAAATTTATTAATGCCATATTTAACAAAGCTAAATCGCCCTTCATATAATAAAATCCTTTTCCAGAAGTTTTTGCAGAAGTATCAAAATCCAACATTCCCAATTCTTCCCCCAACTCAACATGGCTTTTTACAGGAAAATTGAACTTTCTCGGTTTCCCAAATTTCTTTATTTCAACATTTTCTTTATCAGATTTCCCGATTGGAACAGTATGATGAATTATATTTGGAATTTTATACATAATTTCTTTAATCTCTCCTTGAAGTTTCTTTTCTTTCTCTTCAAGCTTAGCAATTTTCTTCGGAATTCCTTTGGCTTTTTTAATCAAAGTAGAAACATCTTTTTTCGCTTTTTTAAATTCATTAATTTTTTTAGAAATCCTGTTCCTATCATGCCTCAACTTATCTTCTTCATACTTCAGTTTCCTCCATTCTTCGTCCAACTTTCTAACTTTATCAACTAATGGAAGTTTCTCTTCTTGAAATTTCTTCTTAATATTCTCTTTAACCAATTCAGGATTTTCTCTTATTAATCTTATATCAATCATAAAAAAAACAAATAAGGAATATATTTAAAAGTAACGATGTCTATAATTAAGTATGGTAGAAGAGGTGAGTAGCCTAATCTCGGGTTTTATAGAAATGCATGAGAATTTCCTATCACAATTCCAAGAAGTAGGTATCTTCATTGATTTAATGTTATTAATTTTACTTGGTTTTCTGTATGCCTTATTTATCTGGAAGCTCCACAGATTTGTAGCAACAAAAAATTTCCTTGGGAAATATTTTGAAAAAATTACTCAATCAAGCAATGAATTCACAACTAAATTAATCTATCTTATAGAATACCTAATAATCTCACCTTTTCTAATTTTCTTTTGGTTTTTAATATTCAGCAGTTTCCTAATTTTATTAACTGAAATCCAGGAAATAAAAGTCATTCTAATAATATCAACAATCGTTATAGCAACAACAAGGATGAGTTCCTATTACAACGAAGAGTTAGCCAGAGAAATTGCAAAAATATTGCCATTTACAATGTTAGCAATTTCAATAATTAATCCAACATTCTTCAATATTGAAAGGGTATTAAGACGGCTTGACCTCCTCCCATTAATTTTCAATGAGATGTTCTTTTATCTGTTATTTATAATCATTTTGGAAGCGATTTTAAGATTTTTTGGATTTATTTTTACCTTATTCGATTTAGAAGAAGATGTTGGAAATTAATTTTTTTCTATATCTGGGTGTTTATATCCTTTTCTCATAATATCCTTAAGCATCTTCATATGTTTCTCTTTTTCAGATTCATAACCGCTTGATTTTGTCTTTAATTTTGAAATCATCTTTGAAACATACTCTCCTCCTAAAAAATGAGGTGTTAAGACATAATCCGCTCCTTTTTTATATAATGTAAGTGCATCTTTTACCTGATGAGCTCTCACTATAATAATTGCATCTGGGTTAGCAAGTTTTATTGTTTCTATTAAAATTAAATTAGTTTCAAAATCAGGAATTGTTGAAACAGCCAGTTGCAATTTCTCAAGAGGGAGTTCTCTTAAAAATTCTGCGTCAGAAACATCTCCATACAATGTGGGAATTCTTAATTTTTTCAAATCAGCAACAGTGTCAGGATTAAAATCCACAACAAGATAATCTTTTTTTATTCTTTTCAGGCTCCTCAAAATACCATAACCAATCCGATTATAACCAAACAAAATCGCATCATATTTTCTGAAATACTCTTTTTCATCTTTAACACCTTTTCTCTCAAAAATAGAAATCATCCCTGAAACTTTTTCATAAAACCGATTAGAGTAAATTATAAAATATGTTGAAACAGCAATCGTGATAATTCCTGTCAAGGTCAAAGTTGATAAAATTTTGTCAGAAATATGTCCCATAGAAACACCCAAAGCTAAAATAATCAGAGAAAATTCAGATATTTGTGCAAGAATTGTCCCAACTAAAAAATTATTTCTCTTAGTATGCCCTGAAATTGCCATTAAAGTCATTAGAATAATCGGTTTAAACAACAAAGCAATCAAAGCAAAAACAACAGCACTTAAAATAATTGAACCAATATTTGAAATTTGAATATTCAATCCCAAGATAATAAAGAAAATTATTAGAAAGAAGTCCCTTAATGGACGAACTTTTGAACTAATCTCAGTACTATAAGGAGAAATTGATAAAACAACTCCTGCAACCAAAGCCCCAATTTCAATTGAAAACCCAAAATAAGAAAAAAGTGATGCTATCAAAAAACACCAACAGATTGAAAATAAAAATAATAACTCCTGTGATTTTGCAATATTATAAATAACTTTTGGCAAAACAAAATAACCAACGACAAATAATCCAATCAAAAGTCCCCCTCCACCAATCAGGCTTCTTGCCATAAAAGAACCCAATGTAACCTCTCCATTCAAAGAAGAAATAAACATCAAAACACCTACAGCAACTAAATCTTGTATAATTAAAACCCCCAAAGAAATCTTGCCATAAAGAGAATCTAACTCTCTTTTATCTGAAAGTAATTTCGTAACAATAATTGTACTGCTAAACATCAATGCAGCAGCAATATACAAAGAAGCAACATAACTAAAACTTAGCAAATAATAAGATATTACAAAACCCACAGCAAAAGTCAGAGCCATTTGCCCTAATCCAACAATCAAAGAAGTCGCTCCAATTCTTTTCACAATATTCGGGTTCAAATGAAGACCAACAATAAACAACAAAAATGCAATCCCCAAATGAGAAAATGTTTCAATCATCTCTGTTGATGCTCCAAACCTTATAATAAAAGGACTTATAATCATTCCTGCAATAATATATCCGATAATAATAGGTTGCTTAAATAATCTAATTACATACGAAACCAAAAATGCCGCCAAAAGAATTATTGCTAAATGAATAAATATCTCTTCCATGTTCAATCCTCTTTTTAATAAAAATATTAATGAGATATAGTATAAAAATCTTTCATTAAAAAACTTTTTAAACCGATTTTTTCTATTGATATTACAATGCCAAAAGTTAGAGTAAAATTAAACAGTGTTGATATAGAAATGCTCAATAATATCTGTGATTCTATCAAAGAAATTGCCAAAAAAGCAGGAATAGCAATCAGCGGTCCAGTCCCCCTCCCCACTAAAAAACTCAAGATTACAACAAGAAAATCTCCTTGTGGTGATGGTACTGCCACGTTCGACAGATATGAAATGCGAATCCATAAAAGATTAATAGATTTACCTGCAAATGAAAAAGTTCTTCACCACATTATGCGTCTTAAAATTCCAAAAAGTGTAAATATTAAAATCGAAATGAAAGATTAAACAATTCTTTCAATATTAAAATTTCTCAGATTTCCTTAAAATATCCACTAAATTAGAGAAAAATATATAAAGAAATGCCTATTTTTAGTTCTAATTTTTGTAATTCAATAATAAATACACAATATTTATAAATAAATTAAAAATTCGCATATAAAAAATGATAGATAATGAGAAATATAGGGAAATCTTAAAAAGGAACTATTTTAATCCATCATATCTAGATAATTTTTCTATTAATGGGCAATTTAATTTATCAAAAATTAGTGTTGTCATACCTACCTATAACCGAGCTCCTCACCCAGCAGAACAAGATTCTAATCCATTAGGGTGGTGCCTTGAATCATTATTAACACAAAAACATAGCGGATTAGATGAAATCATAATAGTGGATGATGCTTCAACAGATTATACAGAAGAAATAGTTAGTGATTTTTCAGATAAATCAGACATTCCAATAGTTTATTTAAGAAATTCGCAAAATCTCGGTTCATCAATAAGCAGAAACATTGGAGTCCGAGAGAGTAAAAATAACTTGATTATGTTTTTAGATGACGATTGTGTTTTTAGTAGATATATGCTTTTTGGAGCAAACTATACCTTAAATCAGTTAGACGAAAATGTTGCAGCATTACATTTGCCAGTATATCATAGAAAAACAATACCTAATCTGGTCAATCTAAATGATATTGGTATATTGGATTTAAAAAAAGGGATTATGACAGGAAATTATGACGGGTTTCCAATAGAATATATAGAAAGCCTTAAGGATAATTTCCTAAATCAAGAATTAAAAATCTTAAAACCAATTCAAATAAAAAACTTAGCAGGAGTTTTCTTAATCAAAAAAGAGATGTTTAAAGAAATTGGGGGCTTTCCAGAATTCTTCACTTGGAGGAATGGATATCGAGAAGAAACAAATGTTGCTTTAAAATTAACAAACAAGGGATATAAGATGTTTTTCACACCAGACCCCAAATTTCATTGTGTCCATTTGAAGTATGGGGCACAAGGAAATATAGCCAAAAAAGAAAAATCTATGGGACTAGAATTTTTAATAGAACAAAGCAATATACCAAGAGTTAATACCGGGAATAGGGTTGGTATTGAGGAATGGTTTTTTGATAGGATAATAAGCGATTATGTTACACTTATGGGGGGGGATAGAACTGCTATTAAAAGATATATTAAAAAAATATATCTCAATTTTGTCTTAAAGAATGAATTAAGTGTATCGGGCATTGACGCTAAAATAAAAGATCCTAGAAAAAGAAAAGAAATCTTTAGAGAAGCAATAAATGAGGGAAATAAATTAATCTCTGAATTAAAATGAAAATAGCAATTGTTACAAATAAGATTAACTCGGTAGGGGGGGTTCAAATTTTTACTAGAGACATCTCTAAAATTTTGCGCGAAAGAAAACATAGAGTTACAATAATCGGGGAAGAGTCTTTGCCCAAAAAACCCCAAAAGAATTTAGAAGAAGCTATTGGAGAATATTTCAACTATCTCCACAAAAAGAATAATTATGATGTAGTCTTATGTAATGGAGAAATGGGATATGCCGTAGACCATCCAAAAGCTATAAATGTTTTTCATGGAAATTATTATGGTTATGCTAAAGCAGTTGAAAATTTAGTCCCAGAAGAAGTTACTAAAAATAGATTAGAAAAAGCCAAAATGCAAAAAATTTCTGCAAAAGGAAAATATGTCGTTACGGTTTCTAGATTTGCGACACAAGGATTAAAAGATATCGGAATCCATGTTGATAAAATAATTAATAATTCGGTAGATACTAAAATCTTTTATCCCAAAAATTCCAATGTATCGGATTTAGCTATTGCGCCAATAAGAGGAAGATACTATGAAAAGGGTTTTGATATTTTAGAAAAATTAGCAGAAGCAGGGATAAAAATAAAATTATTTAGTGATAAAAAAATAGAATCTCCAAACATACAGTATATGGGACTAAAAGATAATAAAAAGCTCAATAAAGAATATAATCAATCACAACTTTTATTACAACCTACCCGGTTTGAAGGAGGAAGCCTAATAACACTTGAAGCAATGGCTTGTGGGTGTCCTATCCTTACAACTGCTGTCGGATATGGATATGATATTAAAGAAATTATACCAAATTTTGTAGCAGATATTAATAATATAAATGAATGGTTAGCAAAATATATGCTAATAACAAATGATAGAACAAAATATTCAAAAGAAGCGTTAGATTATTTTAGAGAATTTCACAATCCAGAAAAATTCAAATCAGAATGGATTTCCATAATTGAGGGAATCTAGAAATGTTGAATAAACTGCTATATAGCTCTGGATAAACTCTGGTTTTTGTTCCATATCCATTAAAGCCATAAGTCTATGAAAACCATCTAGGTGGGTAATTTTATTTTTATATTTTTCAAGCCCAGAATAAGAATCTCCAATAAAAAGAGGTTCTTGACTAAGAAAAATACTTCGAATACCACTTAAGGAAATCAATCTCTTTTGAGCATCAATTCTATCACAAAACTGTTTATTTCCTAATCTAAATCTTTCTTTATTTTTTTTAAAATTATCATAAGCATCTGAAAGAAATGCTCCTTCTTTGGGGGTTATTGGTATGCCCCCATAAGAATAATATGGCAAAACAATTTCTCCAATCTCAGAAGATTTTATCTTTGCCATAATCCATTTCCCAAATTTATCATTTGCTCTTTCCAAGTTTCTTACTTCCCAACAATCATTTTTTGAACCATTGTCTTCTATATATTGTTGCATCACATTCTCAAAACTAGTTTCAATAATATCAATCAAATTCATAAATTGCAAGATTAAATATATCTTATAAATATATCTGTATCAACCATACAAACATTTAAATAACCATTTTATTAATTTTGATAATGGAAAAAGACATTGGGAAAATAAAGAAAAATGATACAAGTGATATCATAATCAGGGTAGATGACTTTGGTGGACGAAAAGGATTGACAATAAGAGAATTTATAACAACTGATAGATACACTGGATTCACAAAACAAGGTGTGAGAATTCTTGCTCAAGATTTTCCTAAATTCAAGGAAATGATAAATTCAATCACCGAAGAAGACATGAAAGAAATTGAAGAAGAACAAGCCTCACAAGAACCAAAAGAAGAATCTGTCGACCAACAAGGGCTTGACGATTACTGAAATCAGTTTCCCCAAAAGATTTAAAAAAACATTTTCTATTTATATTTATTCTAAAAACGAGAGGCTCTTAAAATGAATAAAGGATTTCGGATAACAATAATAATAGTTTTAGGAGTAATTGCAATATCTTATTATGCTTTAAGCAAAAATGAAACAAATCCAAACGATGAGTTTGCAAAATGCGTTTCAGAAAAAGCAATATTATATATGCAAACAGGATGTTTTGCATGCAAAAAACAAGAAGACTTATTTGGAGAAAGCTATAAATATTTAAAAATTGTTAATTGCGCAGAAGAAGAAAATTATAATGAATGTTTTGTAAAAAACAAAATAAGAGCAACGCCAACATGGATTATTGATTATAACAAATATATCGGATATAAAACTTTAAAAGAATTAAGCGAATTAACAGGTTGTCCGTTGAAGGAGGAAACAAAAAAATAAAATGAATGATGCATTAAGTTTTACAAGAATAACTGCACTTGCTTTGGCAGATTCAGTAAACCCCTGTGCAATCGCTGTTTTGTCAATCGTTTTAATAACCATCTTAATTCAAAATCCTGAAAAGAAAAAAAGAGTTCTTTATGGGGGCCTATCTTTTATAGCAGCGGTTTATGTTGGATATCTTTTTTATGGGGTTATAATAATGCAATTTTTCAAAACACTCGACGACGCAATAAGGGAGAGTTCTTTTGCATATTATTTATATAATGGATTAGCGATTTTTGCCATGATTATTGGAGCATTAAATATTAAAGATTATTTCATATATAAACCAGGGGGTATTTTTACAGAAATGCCGATGCCCTTAAGACCACGAATGAAACAGCTTATAAAAAAAATTACCTCGCCAAAAGGTGCATTTGTGATAGGAATCTTCGTTACTCTTTTCTTATTACCCTGTACAATAGGACCATATATAGTAGCATCAGGATTATTATTTCAAAAAGGTTTAGTCGGTGCATTACCTTGGTTGCTTTATTATAATATTTTATTCATTATTCCTATGTTAATTATTGTATTTTTAGTTTACAGAGGATTTGCAAAAGTTGAAGAAGTTTCGGGGTGGAAAGAACGAAACATTAGATATCTTCACCTCATTGCAGGATTGTTATTATTCTTAGTAGGATTAAGTCTGTTAATGGGTTGGCTGTAATCATAAATCTAATAAGTTCATTAAATAAATGAGAAGATTTTGATTATAAATATTCTTCAAGGCAAATATTTTTATAACTAACTTTTCCATCTCTAACTGTCAAAATTCCTGTTTGTCCAGTATCTAACCATCCAGAATTCCAAAATAAATCAGTCACAAATTTTCCTTCAGGAACATGATTTCCATAATTATCATTTGCCTTATGCCCGCTTTCATGGAAATGACCACTTACTGCTTTAGTAATTCCTACCTCTTGATAAAGCGATTTTAAATCTTTATTTCCTCTATTTTCTTTCATTTCAACAACAAATAAACATCTTTCTAGGTTTTCTTTCTTGGTAAATTCAATTGCTTCTGCCAATATCTCTTCTTCAGATTTCTCTCCAAAAGAATAAGCTCTGCATGATCTTTGTAATTCAATTCTTTCCTTAGGTATGCTCCCTGGCATAACATCAAGTTCTGTATAAGTCCAATCTTTGACAGGATCTTTTGTAAAATCTCTGTGGTAAACTCTTCCTTGCCAAAAGTGAGCAACATCAACGGCAGTATCAAGACTATCAAATTTTCTTGGAACATGACAAATTACGATGCTCTTATCAGGATCATTTACTAATTTTCTTAAATCATTCATGTTAGCATATTGCATTGCACCCTGTGCAATTCCTTGCTGAATAGCACTAATATATTGGTCAAAATCATCAAAAGGTATCAAACCTTTTTCTGTTTGAATGTATCTTCCGCTTGGGATTCTTTCATCATTTCCAATATGATATTCTCCACCTGCATTCCAATCTGACCCTGGCAAAAAAATCAAATCATGATTTTTTCCAGATACTTTTAATGGTTTGCTTATAGTAAATAAATTATCATATTTATCAGCGAAATAATCAATTACTGGACCAAAAGCAAGTAAAGTTTCATGACTTCCTGGTTGAACATAAGACTCTAAACCACTTTTACCAATAGAATCAAGAATAAACGCAACATAATTCTGACTATCTTCAAGAGTTCTTTGTTGATTACCGATATCTCCATTTATTAGAAGTTTTTCTGCACCTAGTTTTTTCAAAACTTCGATAGTTGCCGGAACTACCCTTGGATCTTGATGAACATCAGATATTACACCATAATGGATTTCATTTGTCATAAAAAATAGAGAAATTTAACAATTTATAAACCTTTTTATTTATTGTAACGCTTCAATGGTAATTTAATTAACTCTTGCTCTAAAAATTTTCTTCGCTGAAGATTATACTAAAATTCTAAATTTTGTATTAATAACTCGGCATTAATTCATTGTGCCCAAATTGCACAATCAAATCAATTTTTGGTTTTAGCCCATCTAACCCAACAGGAATATCACAAGCTCCAAAACAGCTATCAAGCCAAATTAAGAATTCCACATCTTTAGTTTTTTCTTCAAGATAATCAACAATAACTGTTGCATAAGGCTTCAAACCATCGGGAAACTGCAATAAAACCAATTTCGCCTTATGCTCTTTTATTTTTCTCACAATTTTTTCTAATTCTAAATCATAATCTTTCTCTAACTCCTCAATTGTTTTTTCCATAAAAAAAGCAGACGTTTTACTTTTTTATATGTTTTGAAAAACTATAATCCTTTTAAAAGAATTTTTCAACATAAAAAAATGTTAGAAAAGAAGGTAAAAATAACTCATCATTTTATTCGAAAATATCAACAAAGAGCCAAAGGATATAGTCCAACAAAAAACACCCATAGAAATATCAAAGAAAAAGCAAAGAGTATTCTAAGAAGAGTTAATGATTTAAGCAGTTTAGAGTGTTATAATAAAACATGGTTTCTTAAAACAAAATTAGATAGAGGAAAAGAAAGATATTTTTATTTTTTAATTCAAGAAGACAAAAAAGATTTAGAGCAACTGGCATTAGTCACGATTTATACAGAAGAAATGTTTAATAAAATTATTAAAAATAAAAAAGAAAATTATTAATCCCCCAATGACACAAAAGACTTAAATAATGAATTTCCATTATAATATTGCCTAACTTCGGTTGGGCTGGGTTAAGACTTCGGTCTTGACCTGCTATATTTTTTAAAATCTTCATATATAATAATACAGAAAAAATTATTCTTTAATGGTTTCTTTAATAATCTTATTTTTATCAAATTGGAGTCCAAGTGATTCTGCTGTTCTTTCAAGCCGAGATTCTTCAAGAGCCACTAATGTTAATCTATTTGCAGGAGTTTTTCTGCCAGCTGTTTCACAAATTGTTTTTGCAAAAACCCCAACAGTATTACAATAATAATCTGTCCTGCAACCATCATATGAAAAATCACCATAAATCCATTCTTTACTATCATGAATTTGTTCATTTACTCTTCCAACTGATTCATCATAGATAAATCTGGTATGTCTTTCTACAAAATGGAAATCATCAGAATATTCAATTCTAAATTGTTCTTTCATAAACCTCCTCAAACACCAATCTTTAAAAACAAATCTATTCTAAAAAATATATTATGGAAACGAAAATACGTCAGCCAATTGTTACAGTCTGCGGGCATGTGGACCACGGAAAAACATCTATACTGGATAGTCTCAGACAAAGCTGTGTTCAAGAAAGCGAAGCAGGGGGAATCACTCAAAAAATCTCATTCACGTTGTATCCAATAGAACAAATAAAAAAAACCTGCCCATTAATCGAAAAATCAGGAATTAAGCTAAATATCCCAGGATTTCTATTTATAGATACGCCAGGTCATGCTGCATTTACAAATTTAAGAAAAAGAGGGGGTTCGCTCGCAGATTTAGCTATCCTTGTCATAGATATCAACGAAGGAATCAAGCCACAAACAGCAGAAGTTATCCAGATTCTAAAACATAATAAAACACCTTTTATAATTGCACTAAACAAAATTGACAATATTTCAGGATGGAGAAAACTAAACGAAAACTTAAAAGAAAACATAGAATCGCAAGCAACAAATGTAAAACAAAACTTCCAAGAAAAACTTTTCACAATAATCGGCGCATTAAATGCTCATGGATTTGAAGCAGATTTATTCTACAATATCTCAGATTTCACAAAAAAAATTGCCCTAATTCCTTGTTCAGCAAAAACAAAAGAAGGCTTACAAGAATTAATCATGATGTTATGTGGTTTAAGTCAAAAATATTTAACAAACAGATTAAAATTAGGCAAAGAAGCAAGAGGGATAATCTTAGAAATAAAAAAGGAAAAAGCAATCAATTATGCTGAAGCAATTCTGCATGATGGAGAACTCTCAAAGAACGATGAAATTGCAATCGCAAGTTTTGGTGAACCCATTATTACAAAGATAAGAATACTTGAGGAAATTCAACCACTCTGTGCAAGATTCAAACCAAAAGACAAAGTTCAGGCATCAACAGGATTAAGATTACAACTAGTAACAAAAGAAGAAATTCTTCCGGGCATGCCATTCTTAATTTATAAAAATAATAAAAAAGAAATTGAAAAAGATTTCAAAAAAGAAATTTCTGAAAACATCAAAACAAATAAACAAGGGATAATTGTAAAAGCAGATTCCTTAGGAAGTCTGGAAGCTTTACTAACTCTCCTAAAACAACAAAATATACCTGTAGTAAAAGCTGGAATCGGAACAATAAATAAATCAGATATAATCTCTGCAAAAGCAAATCTTGATATAAATGAACTCGATGCAATCGTTATAGGATTCAATACTTCTATTGATGAAGACGCAAAAGAAATGCAAGGAAAAATAAAAGTTCTAACAAATGATGTTGTTTATAAACTAATAGAAGATTTAGTAGAATTTAGAAAAGAAAAAGCACAAGAAATTGAAAAGGCAAGATTAATGCAACTCGCAACAATTTGCAAATTAAAAATCCTTCACCAATATGTTTTCAGAAATTCAAATCCTGCAATCTTTGGAGTAAAAGTAGAAACAGGAAAATTAATTACAAACCTAAATTTAATAGATGACACAAACGAAAAAGTAGGGAGAACAAAGAATATCCAATCTGAAAACAAACCGGTTGAACAAGCAACACATGGGATGGAGGTCGCCATTTCAATTCCAGGAATAAATTTTGAAAGAAAACTCAAAGACAAAACTTTCCTTTATTCAGACATTAGCGAATCCCAATTCAAAACATTCAAGAAAAATAAAGACCTCTTAAGTCCAGATGAAATAAAAACATTAAGTGAAATAGCAGAAATCAAGAAAAAACAAAAAGAAGATTGGGGACAATAATCAAAACGCTTATAAACCAATTTCTCAATAAATTATTATTCTAAAATGCCGTTTAAAATAAACATATCAGAAAGCTCAGGAAAGACATACAAGTTAGAGTTAGAAAGTGAAGATTTAATTGGAAAACAGCTTCATGATAAAATTCCTGGAAAGGATTTACTCGCAGACCTTGAAGGATATGAATTTGAAATAACCGGAGCAAGTGATAAAGCAGGATTTCCAGCACTAGAAAAAATAGAAGGAACTGGATTAAAAAGAGTATTATTGTCTTATGAAACAGGGATGAAAAAAAGACCAAAATACGAAGGAAAAAAGAAACGTCCAAAAAATAGGCCAAAAGGATTAAGATTAAGAAAAACAGTTCGAGGAAGAGTAATCTCTCAAGATATTATTCAAATTAATTTAAAAACAATTAAAGAAGGTCCAAAAAAACTTTCAGAAATCTTTCCAGATCAATGCAAACCAAAAGAAAAAGAAAACAGGAAAACAAAAAGAGCAAAAGCAAGAACTGAAGCCGAAAAAACAAAAGAAACAGAACAAAAACCCGTAGAAGAACAACCAACAGAAACACCCTCACAAACCCCTCCAGAAGAAAATAAAAAATAATTGTTCTTACTATAGAAAAGTAACAAATAGAAAGATTTATAAATTATAGAATTCTTAATATGTTATGAAAATTAAAGGTAAAAAAATACAAACAGGAATAAAACATATACCCAAAACAGTAGCGAGAACTGACATAGGAAATGGATTAGACGATGTTAGCTGGACATACAGTTTGCGTGAAATAAATAAAAGAAGAGAAAATCAAGAAGAAATCTCTGCTGCAGAATATTGGGCAAACCTAGGAGCATTTGGAATTAAACGAAGATATGAATAAAATGAAAACAAAAAGCTTCCTAAAAAATTCTTTGTTAGCAGGGATAACCATAGGGACTATCTCATTAGGAACTACCCAACTAATAAAATCTACATTAAAACCAGAAAATTTTCAAAAAGCGAAATGGTTCAGGGCCTACAATCCCAATGGAAGAATATGGAGCTATTATATGAAAGAAGATATCCCCCATACCCAAATAAATTGGTATGCTTATGAAACTGAAGTAAAAAAGAGAAATAATGGAAAACTAGAAGGAGATATTTTTTTACCAGATTTAGATAATAACGGAAAAATAGGAAAATGAATCTTTCAAATAAAATAAAAATAGTCATTTTCACAGGAATGCTCATCAAAGGTTTGGACATATTACAATCTCAATTTCCAAAACAAGAATATATGTTAAAACACACATCAATAACCCAAGGAAAGACCTATAATAGCATAAGAAGTTTAGAAGACTCAACAAAAACAAATTACAATTACTAAAATTTTAACAAACCTTAAAAACCTCATTCTCAATTTAATTTTATGGATAAAAATCTCCCAGAATTGAATGTTGAAGTTGTCGGACATATTGACCATGGCAAAACAACTTTACTTAGCAGATTAACTGGAAAATTTACAGACACTCATTCTGAAGAACTTAAACGAGGGATTACAATTAAACTAGGATATGCAGATATAACAATTTTTAAGGACAAAGAGAACTTCAACACAGAAGGAAAAGGAAAACCTATAAGATATGTTAGTTTTATTGACGCTCCAGGACATGAAATGCTTATGGCAACGATGCTTTCTGGAACATCAATTGTAGATGCTGCAATAATTGTAATTGCTGCAAACGAAGGAATCAAACCACAAACACGAGAACATTTCATAGCACTTCAGGCAAAAAAAATCAAAAACATAATCATAGTTCAAAATAAAATTGACCTTGTTACAAAAGAACAAGCATTAAAGAATTATAAAGAAATAAAAGAATTTGTCAAAGGAACAATTGCAGAAAACGCTCCAATAATCCCTGTTTCAGCTCAACAAGGAATCAACATAGAAAAAATCCTAGAAGAACTTTGCAAACTTGAAATTCCAGAAAGGGATACAACATCAAAACCAATTTTCTTAATTGCAAGAAGCTTTGATATTAACAAACCTGGAACAGAAATAAAAAATCTTAAAGGGGGTGTTCTAGGAGGAATTCTCAAAAAAGGAAAATTAAAAGTGGGTGATGAAATTGAAATCAAACCAGGACTAAATATCGAAAAAGCACACCAAAAAGAATATCAAACTTTAACAACAAAAATTCTTTCGTTACATAAAGGAAAAAATTCAGTCAAAGAAATCGTTCCTGGCGCAAGTATTTCAATTGAAACAGAACTCGACCCATTTTTAACAAAAACAGATTCACTAACTGGTTGCATAGTTTCAACAAAAGGCAATCTTCCAGAAATAACAAACAACATAAAAATTAGAATAGAACTCTTCAAAGAAGTCTTAGGAATTGAAGGACACAAATCAGTCGAGCCAATCAAAACAAAAGAAATGTTAATGCTCAATGCAAATACAACAATCACTGTTGGAATCGTTGAAAAAATAAAAGATAATGAAATTGAATTGTCATTAAATATCCCAATAGTTGCATTAGAGGGGGACAATGTTGGAATCGCTCGTAATATTAATAACCATTGGCGGTTAATCGGTTGGGGAAAAATTTTATAAACCATTTCTTTCTGTTATCATTATGAAAAAGGGCATAATATTCATCTTCCTTACAGTTATTTTAATTAATTCTATTTTCGCAGTACCAATAACAAGCCATATAACTAAAGATAATTCTGTAAAAAACAATATAGAAGAAAATATTCAAACAAATACCAACAACCAAGAATCTAAAAATCAAATTAAAGAAAAAAACATCCCAGATAATGCAAAACAAATTCAAAAACAAGAACAAAAAAGAATAAGAGAATTAGACAAAGAAGAAATAAAAAACATAATCCAAGAAAGAAAAAGATTAAGAATAAGAAACCAATCAGGAGAATGTCCTGAAAATTGCACTTGTACTGGCTCTGTAATAAAATGCAGATTACAAAATGGTCAAAGAGAAATGACAATAAGAGCAGGAAAATCAGGAAATGTAATTTTCCAAGTAAAAGGGGTAAGCACAGAAACAAAAGTTGAATTGTATCAATCAGACGGAAAAATCTATGGGGTTTTTAAGAATAATAAAACAAAAAGAATTAGAATAATGCCAGACCAGATTAAAGAAAAAATACAACAAAGATTAAGACAAAAAGAATGTGATTGTGAAAAAATTGAATTAAATGAAGATGGAGTTTATAGGATTCAAGCAAAAAAAAGAGCAAGATTATTTGGATTATTTCCAGTAAGAGAAAGAGTAAAAATAGAAGTTGATGCTGAAACAGGAGAAGTAATCAAAACAAAGGCTTCTTGGTGGGGGTTTCTGGCAAAAGACGAAATTGATGAAGAAATTTTAGTGGGCGGAAATTGTGGAACAGTTTCACCAGATAGCAGAGATGAATGTTGCCAGAATAAAGGATACGATGCATTTGATTCAGAAAAAGGAGAATGTATTTTTGTTGAATAATTAAAAAGAATATTAAGAAATTATTTTTCCCTTAAAACTATCCAAATCATTTATATCTATAAGAGTTTTTTCTAAACTATTTCTTTTTTCAGTTAGTTTAGAAAGATTTTCTTCTAAATATTTAATATGGCGTTTGGCATGGCCAATAACATAACTATGAAATTTCTTTAAATTATTAATAAGCTCATCTTGAGAAATATTAACTTCAAGAAGCATATTAAAAATATAATTCCTGTTAGACCCATCAAAAAGAAAATCAAATTTATCCTTTAAATAACGAAGTTCATTCCTTAAAGATTCTATGATAAGTTTATTATCCCATTCAGGATTTTCTTTACTAATCTTAATTTCCCAATCTAACTTATTTCTAGTCTGGTTTATTTTTTCATCTAAAGATTTTCTATGAATAATTTGTGTTTTTGGTTTAAAAGAATTAAATCCGCTCAAACCCCCTCCATCATCCCAACTCTCTCCAAGATATCCTTCAGAATCAACCTCCAAAAAAACACCATAAGAAGAACCTGGACAATAAGATAAAAACTTATCGGTTCTTCTAAAATTATCCAAAAAATAAACATTTATCACAGAAAAACTATCATAAACAGGTTTAATCCCATAAATTTCCAATTTATAAGTTTTGATTAGGTGATTAAAGATGCTTAAACTATCTTTTGTCTGAAGAATTTTCTTATCCAAATAATCTTTTTTAGAATTATATTCTTCTCGTGCCTTAGATAAGCGATTCGGCTCTTGCATTTCAAATAACCTTTATTTTATAAAAATAACTTCCTTATAAGTTTTATTAGAATAAACAATACAATTAAATTTATAACCATTTTTCTTTTTAATAACTCATGACAATTTACTCTCATTCAAGATTAGAAACATTTAAGCAATGTCCTCTTAGATACAAATTCAAATATATTGATAAAATAAAAATTGAAAAAAAATCAATTGAAAGCTTTCTGGGTTCAAAAGTTCACGAAACATTAGAGTGGCTCTATAAACAAATAAAAAAAGAAAAAATACCTTCGATTGACGAAGTAATAATCAAATACATAAAATCATGGGAAAATGAATTTGACCCCTCAATATATTATATTGTAGGACAAAAATTAACAACAAAAGATTATTTTGAAAAAGGAATAAAATTCTTATTGGATTATTACCAAACAAATTATCCGTTTAATGAAAATACTATTGCCATAGAAAAAAAAGTTTCAATATCATTAGATGAATCAGAAAATTACAAAATGGTCGGCATTATTGACAGATTAGTCTACAATGAAGAGATAGACCATTATGAGATTCATGATTATAAAACAGCAAATAATCTTCCAAGTTTAGAAAAAATAGAAACAGACAAACAATTACCCCTTTATTCGATTGCAATAAAAAATGATTTTAATACAGAAAAAATACGTCTAATTTGGCATTATCTCGCATACAATAAAAAAATTTACTCAAAACGAACAAACGAACAACTCCAACAATTAAAAAAAGAAACACTCGAATTAATCAAAAAAATAGAAAATACAAAATTCTTTCCTTATAACAAAACAATTCTGTGTAACTGGTGCGAGTTTAAAGAAAATTGTCCTGTCTTTAACAATAAACCTTAAATATATTAAACCAGTAATTAAAATATGAATAAATCACTAAAAACAATTCTGCTTACAACAGTTTTAATGACAATTCCTTCGTGCTCTTATGTTGGATACAAATCTACAACATTTAGAACGGTTTTTCCAGAAGAAAAAATAAATGCTAAACAAAGATTAAAAAATTATTTTGAAAAATGCGATTCTTTATTTACAATAGAGCCAGGCAATTCTCCTTATCTTAAAGAAAGTGAATTAAAATTAAAACTTAATTTTATGAAATTTTAATCACCATTATCAACAACTTTAATTAAATCTGTTACAAAATCCCCTTGCTGAAGTTTAACGATTTTAACACCCTGTGCGGCCCTTCCCATTACTCTAATATTATCCAAAGAGGTTCTAATAACCATCCCCTTCGCAGTTGTAATTATAATACTATCTTTATCATTTACAGAAACAGTTGTAACAACATCGCCAGTTTTTTCAGAAACTTTTACGTTAATCACGCCTTTTCCTGCTCGTGCTGTTTTTCTATAATCCTTAACAGCAGTCCTTTTTCCATAACCTTTTTTTGTTATAGTAATAATACAGTCAGTATTTAAGATTTCTAAACTCACGACTTCGTCCCCTTTATTCAATTTTATCCCTGTCACACCATAAGATGCCCGCCCCATTTCACGAACATCCTCTGAATTAAATCTAATAGCCAATCCTTTTAGAGTAGCCAAAAAAACTTCCTGGCCAGGAGACACAATCTCAACACCAATCAGAACATCAGAATTATCTGCAGGCAAATTAAGTGCTCTTATTCCAGAAGCCCGTGGCTTTGAAAAATGCTTTAGAGAAATCTTTTTTACAATTCCCTTTTTAGTCGCCATAAATAAATCTCCCTCAAACTTATTCACAGAAATAACATTTGTAATTTCCTCATCTTTCAAGTTTAATAAATTAATTATCGCCTTACCTTTGCTATATCTTTCTGATTCTGGAACTTCATAAGCCTTTAACCAATAAACTTTTCCTTTTGTCGTAAAGAACATCAGATAATCGTGTGTCGAGCAAGTAATTAATTGTTTAACAAAATCCCCTGTTGCCAAATTACTCCCAATAACCCCTCTACCCCCCCTTCTCTGCTCCTTATATAATTTAACATCCATTCTCTTACAGTAACCTTTCTCAGTTATTGTAATAACAACCTCCTTCTTCTGCACCATATCTTTTTCAGAAATCTCAGAAATTTTCTGCAATACATAAGTTCTTCTATTATCCCCATATTTCTTTTTCAATTCATTAACTTCCTTAACAATTATTTTCAAAACTTCTTTAATATCTCCTAAAATCTTTTCAAGTTCTGCAATTGTTTTTTTAAGTTCTTCTGCTTCTTTTTTTAATTTATCAACTTCCATAGAAGTTAATTGTTTCAACTTTGTTTCTAAAATTGCTTCAACTTGCCGTTTAGAAAAATTAAATTTTTTCTTAAGTTCTTCTGCAGGAGTTTTACTATGCCGAATTATTTTAATAACCCCATCAATATTTTTTAAAGCAACTAATAAACCCTCAACAATTTCCTGTCGTTCTTTTGCTTTCCTTAATAAATACTTAGAGCGATTTGTAATAATTATTTTTCTGTGTTTAACATACTCCGCAAGAATATCTTTTAAATTCAGGACTCTTGGTTGTCCATCAACAAGTGCAAGAATATTCGCATTAAAAGAATCCTGCAACCGAGTATATTTGTATAACTTATTTATCACAAACTTAGGATTAACTCCTTTTCTTAACTCAATAACAATTCTTATTTTTCCTTTTGCAGACTCATCTCTTAAATCAGAAATATTTTGAAGTTTCTTTTCCTGAATCAGTTTCGCGATTTGGGTGATTAAATCAGACTTATTTAACATATAAGGAATTTCTGTAATCACAACCAATTCCTTATTTTTAATTTGTTCTGTTGTTACTTTCCCGCGCATAATCAACCGGCCTTTACCAGTAGAATATAATTCTTTCATATCTCCGGTAACATACCCTCCTGTTGGGAAATCAGGACCTGTAACAATTTTACATAATTCATCAATTGTTATATCCGGATTTTTGATATAAGCAATAATTGCATCACAAATCTCATTGAGATTATGAGGGGGAATATTTGTAGCCATACCCACAGCAATTCCAGAAGCACCATTTAAAATCAAAGCAGGAAGTTTTCCTGGGAGTAACTCCGGTTCTTTCAAGGAGTTATCAAAATTAGGAATAAATTCTACAGTCTCTTTATCAATATCTTCTAAAAGTTCTGATGAAATAGCAGAAAGTTTTGCTTCAGTATATCTCATCGCAGCAGGAGGGTCGCCATCAATACTTCCAAAATTCCCCTGGCCATAAACTAAAGGATATCTCAATGAAAAATCCTGGGCCATCCTTACTAAAGCATCATAAACAGAAGTATCACCATGAGGGTGCAATTTACCTAAAACATCCCCAACAATTCTTGCTGATTTTTTTGTTTGTTTATTATGTTGCAAACCAAGCGAATTCATTGCATAAAGAATTCTTCTATGAACTGGTTTCAAACCATCTTCAACAGCAGGCAAAGCCCGAGCAACAATAACAGACATAGCATAATCTATGTAAGCCTTTTGCATTTCTCCAGATATTTCTGAATTAATAATTCCCTTCTCTCCTAATTTCAAATTTTTTTCATCCATTTTCATTTTTTCTCTTGTTTATCTAAATAATTCAAAAATTCTTCCTCGCTAACTTCTTCTTCTATAATTTCTGTTCCTTTAAAACCACAATCATTGCATCTCCACATTCCAACCTCTCCAAGAACCACACCAACATTTGTACTTGCACATGCAGGACATTTTTTAATCTTAAAAGTCTTGCTTGATTTCTTTTCTGCCTTTTTGCCTTTAGCCTTATTATAAGCCTCTAACGAATCAAAGCCTTCTAAAATCCAATCAGGTGTTTTAACTTTACCCATTTTAATTTTTACAACCCTCCAAATATTCTTCAATTAAAAATTTTGGAATATTACCTTCAAACATCCCATCTATTTTATAATAATCATTGCATCCATCAGGTGTAGAAATTTCAATCATTACTGAATCCTCTAACCCATTAAACCTATGAGTTTGTTTAGGTTTTATTCTTACTGAATCCCCCTCCCCCATCATTTTTTCAATATCTTCATTTTCTTTCCAAATTTCCATTAATATCTTACCTGACAAAACATAAAAAGTTTTATCCTTCTTCCTATGAAAATGCATATCACTCCTTTTTCCTTTTTCAACATACAAAAGTTTTCCACAATACTTTTCAGTATTTGTCATTAGAATTTCTTTGCCCCATCCTTTTTTTATTTCCATTTTAAATATCAACAACAGCCTCCTTTGCGTTTTCTGAAATAAATTCTTTCCTTGCCTGAACATCATCACCCATTAACATTGAAAAAACCCTATCCGCTTCAACAGCGTCCTCAATATAAACTTTTTTTAATTTTCTTGTTTTGGGATTCATAGTAGTTTCCCATAATTGTGAAACATTCATTTCTCCCAACCCTTTAAAACGAGTAATATTTGCAGGCCCAATTTTTTCAACAGCTTTCTTTAATTCGGCATCTGAATAAACATAATAATCTTTCTTTTTCCGAATTTTATACAATGGGGGAACAGCAACATAAACATTCCCATTTTCAATTAATTGGGGCATAAACCTAAAAAAGAAAGTTAAGAGAAGCGTCTTAATATGTTCTCCATCAACATCTGCATCAGTCATAATTATAATTTTGTTATATCTCAATTTATCCAAATTAAACTGCTCTCCAACCCCCGTTCCAATAACAGTAACTAAATTTCCAATCTCTTCGCTTGATAAAGCACGGGCAGGATTAGCTTTTTCAACATTTAAAATTTTTCCTTTTAATGGAAGTATCGCCTGAATTTCTTTATTCCGTGCCTGTTTTGCAGACCCTCCAGCAGATTCACCTTCAACGATATATAATTCAGTATCATTAGATTTCTTTCTAGAACAATCCGCCAATTTACCAGGCAAACCAGACAATGAAAATGCATTTTTCCGTCTAACAAGGTCCTTTGCTTTCTTAGCTGCTAATCTCGCTCTTGCAGATTCTAATGCTTTACTCGCAATTTTTTTTGCAATTGCTGGATTCTCTTCAAAAAATTCTGACAACGCAGAACTCACAATAGAATCAACAAAACCCTTAATCTCTGAATTACCCAACTTTGTTTTTGTCTGTCCTTCAAATTGGGGATTTGGGATTTTTATATTAATAACAACAGTCAAACCTTCTCGAACATCATCTCCTGAAAGACTACCATTTTTTAGCATCCCTTTTTTCTTTGCATAATCATTAATAACTCTTGTCAAAGCTGTTTTAAAACCAGAAACATGTGTCCCTCCTTCAACAGTATTAATTGTATTTACAAAACCAAATATATTTTCCTTATAACCCGTATTATATTGTATAGCAATCTCAACAATCACATTATTCTGTTCCCTCTTAAAATAAATTGGTTTATGCATAACTTCTTTTGATTTATTTATCCATTTTACAAATTCAACTAATCCGCCAGAATAAAAAAATTCCTCTTTCCTGCCCTTATTTTCATTAATTAAAATTATTTTTAACCCTGCATTCAAAAAGGCTATCTCTCTAAACCTAGTTTCTAAAACTTTCTCATCAAATTTTATTGTCGAAAAAATTTCTTCATCTGGAAAAAAAGTTATTTTTGTTCCTGATATATTAGGAGAACATTTACCAATAACTTTTAATTTAGTTTTAGCCTTTCCACGAGAATATTCTTGCTGATAAACATTTCCGTCCCGTTTTATCTCAACAATTAATTTTTTAGACAAAGCGTTTACACATGAAATACCAACACCATGTAGACCTCCAGAAATCATATAAGATTTTTTATCAAATTTCCCACCAGCATGTAACTTTGTCAAAGCAACCTGAACAGCAGGAATTTTCAACTGAGGATGAATATCAACAGGAATTCCCCGTCCATTATCTTCAATTGTAACAGAACCAGCTTTATGAATTATAATTCTAATCTCATTACAATAACCAGCAAGTGCTTCATCAACAGAATTATCAACAGCTTCATAAATTAAATGGTGTAGTCCATCCTTACCTGTAGAACCAATATACATCGCCGGTCTTTTCCGAACTCCCTCAAGCCCTTCTAAAACTTTGATTGACTCTGCAGTATAGTCCTTACTCGGCGCCATTTTATCATAAAATTCCGTAGAAATTTTTAATTTCTAATCATATAAATTCAATCTAGTTTAAAAACCTTGCCTATAAAATTTAAAGGAATTAGGGGCTAATCTCTATAAATTTAGATTTTAATTTGAGAATCTGTCGGGAATTTTGAACCTCCCAAAGATTTTTAAGACTTTTTTTATTTTTAAAAACATGATATCAAATATTAAACAAATGAGAAAAATAATAAAGATATTAATGATAATTTCATTTGCTTTAATTGGAATTTTATCATTTTCAATATATAAACAAACAATCACAGGAAAAGTAGTAGAAGATTATTATACATATACAAAAGCAATCTGTAATGAAAGTAATTATTGCCAAGATTATGAAATCGTCTGTAAAAATGGGGAGCTTGAACAAATGAATCCAATCACAGGAGCATCAGTACAAAACCCTGAGAACTGGAAAGACCCACGACCAGAATCAGAAAGAAATATGAACAATTTATGCAACCAAAGCGCTAAAAATCTTTCTTAGTTTTAATTATAATCCAAGATAAAATCGCAGCAATTACAATTATTATAAGCGCGATAATTAACAAAAACAACTTATACATCATCAAACCTTTCTTGCTCATAACTTCAAACATATCAATACCGCTTGCAGTTATATTACCATAACTTATTTTAGAATATAAAATATATTCTCCAAAAGAAAGATCACTTGGAACCTTCAAATCCCTCTTTAATTTTAATTCTCCATCAATTTTTATAGATTCTTCTTTAACCTCATATATAGTGCCATTAAAATCCCTGATAGAATAATGCAATAAAATATCAAAACCTCTTAAATCACCCTGATTCAAAGCCAAGATATCAAACTTTAAATCACTTCCAGGAATTACTTTTTTATTCAAAATATCAACTCTCAAATCAAACAAAGGCACTCTTTCTTTTATTTCTATAATTGTATTTATAATTTTTTTTGTAAATCCTCCTTTAACAATAATCCTTCCAGTATAAATTTCAGGTTTTTCTTTTTCCCTAGCAAAAAAATCAATATTAACAATTTTTGATTCTCCAGGAGCTAGCGTAAAAGAATCTTCACTAACAATCATAAAATCTGATAGTTCTGAATAATTAATCTCAATACTTAGATTATCGCTACCAGTATTCTTAATTGTAAGTACTTCTCTTTCTGTTTCTTTTTGTTTTACAACAACATGAATTAAATCTTTATCTAAACTAAATTGAGAAATTATCCCTCCTCCCCCACCAGAAGAGCCTCCTCCGCTCCCTCCAGAAACTGCAGGCTCACTATAACCAATACCATAAGGACCTTTCCCATAAATATTCCCCCCATAAGAAATCGCCACAGAAAACTCTATTAAAAAAAGAAAGACAATAAAGAGAGATATAATGAATTTTAACATTTTAATTATTACCATTGGGAACATATTGCTGCTCGTGTATCGCTACTATCTCCCCACTCAGTACCAGTATACCAATAACACCAACCACCAATATTGTTATATCTACAACAACCAATAGTTGATTTTTGCTCACACCATTTATGGCATTTTTCATAACTATCTGCATCAAAACCGTCGTGTTTTGTACCTGTACACACCTTATAATTTGTAAATCTGTCACATACACTTGGTCCTGCAGGAGTTACATTTCCAGAAACCCCAAAAATTGTCTTTCCAGAAACAATATTTCCATTAACTAAATTTCCATCAATAGTAGCTAAATCAAAGGCAGCATAATATCCTGCAGATTGTGTAGTTGTCGTATTACTCACTGTTTGAGATGTGCCTGCAAAATAACTGCCAGTCACATAACAATTTTGTGATCCCTCTGATGCACAATCATCCATTGTCCCATTTATTTCTCCACTATTATTAACAAAAACATATCCCTTTCTAACATCTGCAGAAGTAGCATTAAGAACAGCAGGAGAGGTATCATTACTATCAAACCAATCAATAAGCCCATCAGAATCATAATCAGAATCTAATGGTTTCCAAGTATTTGAATTCGCACAAACATAGGGCTTATTATTAACAGTATCAAATACCATCATCCCTAAACGATCTGAAGTGCAAGAAGGCTTTGCAGAAAAATTCCCCAGTATAATGCCACGATTAAGATTAAGATTTCCCTCATCATCCATACTCATTGCCTCATAACCAGAAGCATTATTTATCAAAAAAGTTCCAGTTACATTAATACCAGTAGCAGTAATATTTGTATGACTTCCATTAACATCATGCTCTGTCAAAAGATAATTATTCAAAATAGTCCCCCATACGTCTGAATCCCCTCCCACTGTTGGAAGATTTGCTCCTCTAACTAAAAGAATACCAAAAATAACAAAATAAATAAAAATAATTGGATATCTTATTGCATTTCTTGACAAACTTTTATTTTTAAAAAGATTTACCATCATCCCTTTTATTAATATCTACAAAAAGTGAAAGTATATAAAATTTTCTAAATTTCTTCAATATATTAATATGTAAAAATATCAAAAGATTTAATTATTTCTTCTCGTCTTCTTTTTTAGATTTCTTCTTAGAAACCCATCTCACTTTTCGTCTTTTCATACTCTTATTTTTTCGGCATTTTGCAGAACAAAAATGAAGAATTCGCCCATCATTCATTACAATAGTCATACCCTTATGAATATCATACTCTTTCCCGCAATAAGTACATTTAGGCATTTTAAGTATAAGCTCCTTTTGTAACTTTTGATTTAATTCTTCGTGCTTCAATTTCAGTTTCTCTTAAAATCAAAATATCACCAATACTAACAGGGCCCTTAACATTTCTTCTCATCCTACGCCCTTTATCTCGTCCTTCAAGAACATGACATTTAACTTGAGTAATTTCTCCACGAAAACCAGTTCTACCAATAATTTCCTCAACCCGTGCAGGAACAGCTTCACCTAAAATTTTATCGCTTCCTTTAGAGCCCCCCTGCTTTTTTTCCTGAACTTTTTGTGTCTTTGCCATTTTACTTCAAAGAAGCAATATCTTTGTCAGCATCGCCAGGTTCAATCACAGCAACAGAAGAACATGCAACAGGAATTCCGGCAGCAATCCCAAGTTTCTTTTTATTATCAGCTTCTACACATTTAATTTTTTTCTCCTTGCACAAAAGAGGAATATGCTGAACAATCTCCTTTGGCTCCACATCAGAAGCATAAACTACCAATTTCGCAGTTTCTCGCTCAATCGCTTTAGTAACTTCGTTAGTACCTTTTTCAATCTTTCCTGTTTTACGAGCTTTTTCAATTATATCATATATGTCTGCCATTTTATATACCCCAGAACAAATCCTCACGAGATTCGTTCATCGGATAAAGATAATTTGAAAAATGAGTTTATAAAAGTTTCTAACACAACAACCATATAAGTTTTGAAATTTTATTTCCACTTTACTTCAACTTCATCAGTCCTTTGTTTTGGTTTTATATCAACTTTTTCGATTTGTTTTCCTTTAAATTTTATTCCGTTCTTGAACATTATCTCTCCAAGATAAGCAATCATAGCAGCATTATCCACTAACAGCGACGGTTCAGGACAGAAAAATTTTGCTTTCCTTTCTCTGCACATTATCTTACACATTTCTTGCAATCTTTTATTACACGCAACACCCCCTCCAAGCAAAAGTTCTTTCTTGCCTGTATGGGCCAACGCCCTTTCAGCAGTTTCAACCAACATTGCAAAAACAGTTTCCTGAAGAGAATAGGCCAAATCCTCTAATTTACATTTCCCCGATTCAAGCTTCTGTTTCAAATTTGTTAAAATCCCAGAAAGTGCAATATCCATTCCCTTAACTTTATAAGGGAGTTCAATATATCTCTTCCCACTCTCTGCTAATTTCTGAATTGCAGGTCCTCCAGGAAAACCAATACCTGCATAACGTGCAAAAGTATCAATAAAATTCCCAACACCAATATCCAAAGTCTCTCCAAAAATTCTATATTTACCAGACGCATAAGCAATTATCTGAGTATTTGCCCCAGAACAATAAAGCATTACAGGGTCTTTTGCACCAGTTAATTGGCCAATTTCTAAATGAGCAATACAATGATTCACAGGAACAATCGGAATTTTCAATCTTTCGGCAAGCTCTTTTGTAAATTTCATTCCCTCAATCAAACAGGGTGCTAATCCTGGTCCTTGGGAAAAAGCAATTACATCAATTTTATTTTCATCAATTTCAGCTTCGTTTAGTGCTTCAAAATAAATTTCATTTTTATTATTCGCATGAAATCCCGCAACTTCAATCGGAATCATCCCTCCTTGTTCGGTTGTAAAAACTCTTTTAACATTGCTTAAAATCCTCCCACCACTCACAACCGCAACGCCAAAAGTATGTGCTGTTGATTCAATTCCCAAAACAATTACCATATCTTAAACTACAATAATTATTATAAATAACTTTTGATAAAGTAAAATATCTAAAATGAAATATTACATTTTAGCAAGAAAAGGTGATGAAAATTTTTGCGATATAATAATAACCAAAGAAAATATGAAAGAATTCTGTGTTGCATTAAGAGTATATCACGAAGCTCATGGAAAATTTAAATCAGAACCATTAACCAAAATACAAATTGAAACAAATAGAATAGGTTCTTCTTATGATATAAATATAATTATGCCAAACATTTTATCAATGAAAAAAGAAATGACTATAAAAGATAATTCATTAAACATAAAATTAACCAGTTCTGTCCAAGACAGATTTAAAAAAATTGATGGAGATTTAGAAAAAGCACTTGAATTATTCACTTGGTCTGGAATAGAACATCTTGATATACAAGAACTTGGAAAAATCCTAATAAAACAAGGCTATTTAAATGCAAGATAAAAAGATAATTAAAAAATAAAATAAAAAAGAAATTTAACTTATCTCCTCTTTTTCTTTGTTGTTTTCTTTTTTGTTTTTTTCTTAGTTACTTTCTTTTTCTTCTTTTTTCCACCACGAGCCATTTTAGCTTCGCAGACATTTCCCTTACCATCGACATAGTAAAGATATCCTTGTTTCCTCTTAACAACATTCTTAGCAATTATTTTTCCCATTTTTACCTCCTTTTTTATTGAATATAAGTAAATCAACATTAAAAACTATTTAAATGTTTCGCATCAGCGACGAACTTACATAAGTTTTTATATTTTTTATTAATAGGAATCTCAATCAACTTTGAAAATTTTCTGTTTGGTCCAATAGATAATCTAAAAGGTTCAATTTTTTTTATTTCAATAAGTTTATTATCCTCATCCAGCCAAACAGCTATAAAAGGAAAAAATACAAAAAAAGAATGAATCTTTAAATGTGTTGGTTTGTTAAATTCAAACAGGAGAGCATCAGCATTATTTTTTTGCTTAAACATCAAACCCAAAAATTTCCCAAATCCAGAAACTTTCTTAACATCAATAATATGGGTGTTAATCTTTATTTTCATTTTCTTTCAGCCTCTTATATAATTGGTTCACATTCTTTTCAGTAACCCAGTTATGATGTTTAAACCCACCACCAAAAGTTTTTGGAATATGCATTAATTCGTGAATAATCACTTTTGTTTTTTCTTCTTCACTCAATTTATCAAATCTCTCAGACAAAAATTCCAAAGCATAATGTGCTTTTACTCCAATTGCCTTTTGCATAAGCTTCCCAATTGTATGACATCTTGCAATTGTTCGGCGAGAAGATGTTCCAAAACTCCGAAAGCATTTCATACGCCATATTTTCACATGAGGAAACAAAACTCTACAAATCTCTTCCGCTTTTTTCTGTATATCTGGAGCAAACTCATATCTCATATTCTTCAAAAACAAAAAACCTTTATATTAATTTTGCAAGAGAAAAATATGATAAATAGAATAAAAAAGAATGTTTGGCAATTATCATTTGAATCATTTGGCTCCTGTGTTTATCTAATTAAATTGAACAAAAACAATATTTTAATTGACACAAGCTCTTTGCAAAATAGAAATGCTCTAATAAGAGATTTAAAAGAAATAGGAATCCAAAAAGAGAAGGTAAATATAATAATCTTAACACACAAACATTTTGACCATAGGAAATTTAGAGGTTTTTAAGAATGCAAAAATCTATTCGTCAAAAAATATAAACAAACTAAAAATCCCTGAATTAAAAATAATAAAAACACCTGGCCATACACAAGAAGACATTTGCATAATTTACAAAGATATTCTATTTTCAGGTGATGTAATTTTCCATCATGGGTATATTGGAAGAACAGACTTTCCTGAAAGCGACCATGAAAAAATGCGAGAATCCCTCAAAAAAATTTCAAAAATCAAATATAAAATTTTATGCCCAGGACACATTGATTAATATTTCAAATAATATAAATTTATTTAAAGATTAAACCTGCAGAATAATTATGACAAAGATTAAAGAATATAAAAAGGGCAAATTAGTGAAAGAAATTGATATAACCCCAATTGAAAAAATAAGAAATAACCTAGAAGAAATAATAAGAAATAGAAAAAGTCATGAAGATAGGAGCAACATAGAACATGAATTAGAAGTAAAAAAAGAAATCAGAAGATTAAACAAAGATCAATTAATATATTTAACTAATAATCTTTTGGCATTAGTAAATAAATATGCTGATTTGTATCAATTAGAAATAGAAAAAAGAAAAGATATAACAAATTATTTAGAAAGAAAATTAAACACCCAACAACATCTATTAAGTGGGGAGAATTCTATGAATACTATGCAAAAAAGAGAAGGTTATATTGGCTGTATAAAGGATGTTTTAAATGAAATAAACCAGATATCTCAATAAAAATAATAATTCCTTAAAAACTTGTTTTTCTCATTAATCATTAACTTCAATAATCTTATTTCTTGAAGTAAAACCAGATTTAATTTTAACTTCTTTCCCAAAATATCTTTTTAAAATTTTCAACAACTCTAAATTCGCTTTATTATTTTCAGGAACCGACTTTAACTTCACAAGATAAAAATCTTCTTTCTTTTCAATATCCTGCTCACCAGAATTTGGTTTTACCTTTATTTTTATTATCATCTCGTAACAATCTCCAATGCATCACGATGTTTTAATTTATAATCCTTGCCAAGAGCTTTTTTCGTTCTTGCGTCAATAGCTTTAATAAAATTTTTTCCAAAATCTGTATGCAAAAAATAAGCAAAATCTAGAGCTGTGCTTCCTTCTGGCAACAAAAAACAATCGGGCAAAATATTTCCTTTGCTATCTGCCAATTTTGTCGCGCCAGCCGGAAAAATTGCAATATACTTTAACAAATCAAAAACAGCAGAATTTAAAATAGCCTGAACACCAGTTCCTTCAGGAAATTTATCAAGAACATCTTTCTTTATTTTTTCTAATGCTTCTCGTTGTTTTTCGTTCAATTCACCTTTTATTTCAAAATTTCTTTCTCCTGGAATATATTTGATTAAATTAGCCTTAGCAGCTTCTCTCAAAGCAAGTTCAGAATCTGCAGAACATGGCATAACAATTAAATTTGGAAATTTGGTTTTAAGCTTCTGATAATTTTCTTTTCCTTTTTCAGTATCAACTTTATTTGCTGCAATTATCATTGGTTTACTTAACTTCCTCAATTCTGATGCAAATTTTTTAATCTGTTCGTCTTTCCATTGACTTGGCTTCTCAGAAAAATCTAATTTCCTCAAAACATCTTTAACATCATCCTCAACAACTTTCAAACCAGAAAATTGTTTTGCAACCGCCTCTGAGAAATTTATATCTTCTATCTCTGCTTTTCTAGAAAATGTTCTCCAAACTTTTTTCAAAATATTATAATACCAGTTATTTAATTCATCTTCTAAAAACTGAATATCACTACAAGGGTCATAATCTTTCGTAGGTTTTCCTTCTGCATCAGTTGTCCCAGACACATCAACAATATGAATAAAAACATCTGCCTGTCTCAAATCATCTAAAAATTGATTCCCAAGTCCTTTTCCTTCTGAAGCACCAGGAACTAATCCTGCTACATCCATTAACTCAACTGGAACAAATCTCCAACCATCAACACAAAAACCATGTTTAGGCTGACATTGCACATTGAATTCTTTATCAATGCAATCAACTTTAACATACCCAACTCCATGATTAGGTTTAATTGTAGTAAAAGGATATGAAGCAATTTCAACTTCTGCCAAGGTCGCTGCTTTAAAAAATGTACTTTTCCCACACGACGGCTTTCCAACCAACCCAATTAACATAACCAATCAAAAAGGATGTATTTTATAAAGATTGTGAAGTATTTCCAAGAATATCTCTCGCTTCTCTAGTAACCATTTCAATTTCTTTTTTTGTAAGGCCTGTAATTCTAATTAAATCTGTTTTATTATATTTAAACAAATCTTTTAAGATTAAAATTTTAGAATTATATAATTTTTCTTTTATCTCCTTAGGAAGAAATTTTAAAATAGTTATTGGATAAAGTTTTTTATTTTTAATTAAATCTTTTAAAGATTCATTTTTAGGATATTTCCAACTTGTTATTTTCAAATTTACTTTCTTTGCATAATTTAAAGTATCCAAAGAACATTTTGTATTTGTTGTAAGCCATGGTTGGTTAAAATTATATTTTTGCAATTTGAGAAATTTTTGATAGGTATGTTTCGCGTGATGTATTTTAGTCCTAATACCTAATTTGTTATGATATTTGCATTCAATCATAAATTTTTTTCTTTGAGAATTAATATTTTTTTCTGCAATTATATCTATCTCGTATACCCTACCATTTCCAATTAATTTTTCTCCAACCTTTGTAGTGTAATCATAATAATTCAATAGATTAGCAAAAAAAGTTTCAAAAGGAAATCCGCTTGGACCTAAGGACATTATTGCTCTTTTTAAATCATACCTTTCTGAAACTCCGGGTTCTTTTTTTAAAAATTTTAAAAGAATATTCAAAATTTCCTTCGTGGTCATTCCTTTATGGTATTCTTTTGTTACTTTTTGTACAGCTTCTTCAGCTAGTTTTTTTGAGCCTCCTGCATCAAGAATAGTATATTTAATTTTTTCAGGATTAAATGGTTCTATCCCTCCAGAATATTTTATAACTTCCATAAATAAAAAAAGAAAAAACACATTATAAATATTTAGAATATGCCCCGACCGAGATTCGAACTCGGGTCACAGCCTTTCTTCAATCATCCCTGAGACAACCTCAAGAGAGTCAAAGAGTAAAGAACCATCAGTAGGTTCTGCATCTTGAAAGGGCTGCATTCTTGGCCTCTGAACTATCGGGGCATAATCATTAGAGAAAAAATTCATTTTTAAAAGTAACTAATCAAAAAAATGAGCCTGCTCACCAACGAAATCCTGTTACTTAGCCACGCGTAGGCGTGGCCTGATTTCGTGGCACAGAAAATTTATTTTCTGTGGATTTGAAAAATCTGAGCGATAAATAAAAATGAGCCTGCTCAGATTTGAACTGAGGACCCCTGGCTCTCTTAGACGAATCTAGAGTGCAATGATTCCAGTGAATCATCGTCATATAAGACCAGTGCTCTAACCTGACTGAGCTACAGGCTCATATATTTCTAACTACTGTCTCTCTTTTAAATTTTTTCAATTATATAATTCCCTTCATAACTAAAATCCCAAGAATCAAAAGCCCTATTGAAGCAATTTCTTTCCTAAACTTAAATCCCACCAATTTCCTTGAAAAATAAACAATTATAAAAATTTCAAGCAAACTTGCAGATAAAATTCCCCCAATACCACTAATCTTTTCTCCACCCTGCCCTAAAAGCAGGGAAGAATAAGCAATCATATCGTCAAGCACAGTAGCAAATGCAGCAACAAATCCAACAACAATTAATCTCAAAAACCTCTTTTGAGAAATTGGTTTAACTCTCTGAACTTTCCGCATTTTAATTTCTGTTTTCCTCACTTTATCTTTTCTAAAAATATCAAAATAAATCACAATTGCAAGAGTAAAAATCAACCCGCTAACAATATATCTATAATAAGGAATATTCTTAATCAATGACGAAAAAAATACTGCAATAATAATCGCAAAACAAATCGCGAGAAAAATCCCAATACCAAAAGCTATTTTGCCTTTTTTTGTCCGAGTCAAATAAGAAATCAATGGAACATGAGTCAAAGTATCATCAAAACCAGTAATTAACTTCACTAAAAATCCTGCTAAAAAATATCTAAATACCATCTCAATTCTAAAAAAAACCAATCAAACTTTATAAATTAATTGCAAAACCTCTCAGCTAAAATTTTTATCATATTAAGATTAGTTCTCCTCAAAGAACATCGTTCATAACTAATTTTATTTTTTTCACAGAAACATGGTTTTTCAGAATTAGCATAACATTTCCCATTATCATAATACTCACAAATATTATAATCCATTCCATCAACAAATGAATATAAATCAAAAGCCATCATAACTCCAATAGAAATATTAGAGTCTCAACTAAAAAAATAAAACCAAAATTGTTGAGACAATTTATCCATAATAAAATAAGAATTATGAATTATTTAAATATTTCACCATATAAGTTTTTTCTAATTCATAACCTAATTTCTTATAATAATTCCTAACACCCACACCAGAGATTATAGAAATTTTATTGCATTTATTTTTTCTTGCAATTTCCTCTGCTTTATTCATTAACCATTTCCCAAACCCCTTATGCTGTGCAACTTGGTTATTCTTTTCCCCAATCTTTAGAGCCTGTCCATAAATATGAAGTTCCCTAATAATCGCCTTATTATCAACAATTCTCAATCTCAAAAGCCCAAATAATATATCATCTTCATTTATAATTTCTAAAAAATATTCATCTCCTTGTGATGCCCTATATTTTGTAATTTTCAATCCCAAATTTTGATTAATCTTCTCTCCTCTTCCCATAGCAAATCCAATCTCCCTATATCTAATTTCCTTTAATTTTATATTTTTCTGCCTAAGCTCTTCTTCAATATCTTTTCTTAAATCAATTCTAATTGTGCCGGCCACTATATAATCTGGCGGAATTTCTCTCATTACTCTCATAACTCTACAATAACGCGGAACAGTTTTCAACATTTTAATTAAAAGTTTTTTAATCTCATCTTTGGTGTAAGGTTTATATTTCTTTTTCCAATACCAATTTTCCAATTCAGAACCAGGCATAACCTGACACGGATAAATTTTTAATTGGTCTGGTTTAAATTTCTCATCAGAAAAAATCTTCTTAAATAATTTCAAATCTTTTTCAAGATTACTTCCAGGCAAACCAGGCATAATATGATAACCAATTTTAAATCCAGCATTTCTCAATCTTTTAGTCGCGTCAATAACATCTTTAACTTTGTGCCCTCTACAAACTTTTTTGTAAATTTTATCATCAATAATCTGAACCCCCAACTCTACTCGTGTCGCTCCGAATTCCCTCATTCTTTTAATGTGCAAATCAGAACAAACATCTGGACGCGTTTCAATACAAAGTGCAATACACCTATGTTTCGCTGTCTCATTTCTCTTTTGCGCTTCTGACAAACTCTTGCTCTTATGCCCATTTAACGCATCATAACATGCTTTCACAAACTGATATTGAAATGTTTTAGGATATTCTAAAAAAGTCCCTCCCATAATAATCAACTCAATTTTGTCTGTCGGATGATTCATTGCATTATAAGATTTAATCCTCGCCTTTACTTGTTCATAAGCATCATACTCAAACATCATAGCCCTCATAACAGCAGGACTCTTAGGCGTATAACTCTGAGGCACATTCAATGATGGACAATAAATACAGGTTCCATGCTCACACTTTCGTGGCGGCAACATTACAGCTACAGGAGCAATTCCTGAAATTGTTTTCACAGGTTTTCGGACTTCATCAGACGAAGGCATTAACATAAAAATAGATTTAGAATAAGACTTTTTATATTTATCATCTTACTAACACCCAGCCCCCACAGACAATAAAATATATTTTCAGTCCAACATATTTTTATAAATTTAATTTTTTATCAAAAAGTATGATATATGAAGAACCAAACAAAAACAATGTAAAAAAAGGAGATTTCTTCGCAACAATAATCTGCAATACAGTATTTATTCGTCCAATAAACCAAATAAAAGAAGATTATGCTTTATATGTTGATAGAAATAGTTTTGTAAAAGCTTTTTATCGCAAATCTGTAATAAGACAAAACGGAAAACTACTCATAGGAAAAGATGCAGACAAGTCTTTAGTAAAAAAACTAGAAAATTTTCAAGATGAAAATAGGAATCATTGGAGGTTCAGGACTAGATAATCCACAATTCCTTAAAGATTACAAAGAAATTGAAATAGAGACTCCCTTTGGAAAACCTTCAAGCCCATTAATTCTCGGAAAAATAAAAGGAATCGAGGTAGTTATTTTATCAAGACACGGAAGAAAACATGAAATCCCCCCAACACAAATAAACAACAGAGCAAATATTTATGCTCTAAAAAAACAGGATTGCAAAAAAATAATTTCAACAACCGCAGTAGGAAGTCTAAGAGAAGAAATAAAAAGGGGAGATTTTGTCATACTTGACCAGTTCATAGATTTTACAAAACACAGACGCTTATCATTCTATGAAAGATTTGAATCAGGTCCGGTTCATACACAAATGGCACATCCTTTTTCAGAAAATTTGAGAAAAAAATTAATCCAATCTTGCAGAGAATTAAATTTCTCTTATCACGAAAAAGGAACCGTCATAACAATCGAGGGCCCAAGATTTTCCACGATTGCAGAAAGCAAAATGTTTCGTTTATTTGGAGCAGATGTAATAAATATGTCTATTGCACCAGAATGTATTTTAGCAAATGAGGCAGAAATTGAATACGCAACAATAGCAATGTCCACTGATTATGACTGCTGGAAACAGGATGAAGAACCAGTAAGCTGGGAGCAGATTCTAGAAATATTCAACAAAAATGCAGAAAGAGTAAAACAAGTTTTAATCAAAACAATTGAATCATTTTCCAAAGAAGCAGAATATGAAGAGATAAAAAATAAAATAAGAACAATCCCAAACTTTCCAAAACCCGGGATTATGTTCAGAGACATAACAACCTTATTAAAAGACCCCCAAGGAATAAAAAAAGTTATAGAGATTTTGCATAACCGATATAAAGATAAGCAGATAGATATTGTTGCAGGAATTGAATCAAGAGGTTTTATCATTGGTGGCTCTCTCGCTGAAAAATTAAATGTTGGTTTTGTTCCAATAAGAAAAAAAGGGAAACTTCCCGGAGAAAAAGAACAACAAGAATATTCTCTTGAATATGGAACAGACATAATCGAAATTCACAAAGATGCAATTCAACCAGGACATAGGGTTCTTTTAATTGATGATCTAATCGCAACAGGCGGAACAGCACAAGCATCTTGTAAATTAATTGAAAAACTCGGAGGACAAATCATTGAGTGTGCTTTTATTATAGAATTACCTGAATTAAAAGGCAGAGAAAAATTAACAAAATGGCCGGTCTTCAGTATTGTTGAATTTGAAGGAGAATAAAAATTATAATTAAAGATAAATTTAAATAGTCCAAATAAAAAATATTAAAATGGAATATAAAGAACTCAAAAGAGAATTAAAAAAACTATATGAAAAAATCTCAACAGAGGAAGATAAATCAAAACTATTAAAAATTACTGAAGAACTTGTTGTTCAATCATTCAAAAGAGGGACAAAAGCGGTCGCAGAATATATTCTAAATGAAGAATTAGAAAAAGGGCCTGGTAAAAGATTAAGAGACTATTTAAAAGAACAAGAACAAAAATTAAGAGAAGATTTCAAAAAATAATAAAAACCCATTCTAATTCTAAAATATATGAACTCTCAAAAACAAGTTTGGAACAATATTGCTCCAGAATGGTATAGATTCAAAAAAAATCCTGGCAGAGGTGTTGAAGATTTTCTCAAAAAACAAAAAGGAAAAGTGCTAGACCTTGGAAGTGGAGCAGGAAGACATTTGTTAAAAGTAAAGGCAAAACTATACCTTGTAGACTTTTCAGAAGAAATGATTAAATTCGCAAAAAAGAAAGCAAAAAAAGAAAAAATTAATGCAGAATTTTTTGTGGCTGATGCAACAAAACTCCCGTTTAAAGACAATTATTTTGATTCTGCAATCTCAATCGCAACTTTTCATTGCATAACCACAAAAACAAAAAGAGAAAAAGCAATTAAAGAATTATTTAGAGTCTTAAAACCAAAGGCACAAGCACTTATCGCTGTTTGGAATAAAAATTCAAAACGATTCAAAAATGCACCAAAAGAAAAATATATTGCATGGAGAGATAAAGGGAAAAGATATTATTATCTTTTTGAGGAGAAGGAAATTCATGATTTATTTAAAAAATATGGATTTAAAATAAAAAAGAAATTAGAATCAGAAGTTAACATTACTTTTATTGTTGAAAAATAAATCTCTCCTAGCAGATAAATAAGATAACAATTAATTAGAAAATTCTCTGGTTTTTTTTAAAAGAAATCTCATATTTTCATCTAAACTTTTGTTATATAAACCACCCAAAGCCAATGCGAACTCCTTATCTTCTTCAGCTACTCCTAAAATATCTCTGTAATCAACAGGTGTAAAATTAAGAGTATAAAAAAATCCAAAACCCCTCTCAATACATGATTCAATTTGATGAGAAATATAATCATCAAGAATCATTGCCAGAGGATGTCCACCCCATACAAGTCGAGGTTCTAATCTCCCATCTAAAGCAACATATTTTCTTTTAATCTTTCCTTTTCTCTCTGTTTTTACAATTAATTCTCCTTTCTTTAAAAGACCTTCCAAGTTTATAAAAAAAGGCTCTTTATCCATAAAAAAACTATATCTTGTAATAGTATTTTTTGGGTCAGTACAACTATTTCCGCCCATTAATCTACAAAGAGGGGGAGCTACATTAGTGTTAGGACCATCTACACCAAAACCCCTATTCCCACATTTTTTTCTTAATTCTCTTGAAAGAGGATATTCATAAATCATTCCCATTTGAAATCTATAAAAATTTAATGAGGGTAATTAAAAAATTATCTTTATAAATTTTTTTATTCAAAAAAATCATTTTCTTTCTTCAATTTCTTTTTTTAAATTCTTAATAAAAACATCTTGTTTAATCACTTTCATCTTACTATCCTTTCTCACCGCAACACTATCTGATTTTTCTTCTTTATCGCCTATTACAACGATATAAGGAATTTTTTGAATTTCTGCTTCCTTAATCTTTCCAGCAAGAGGAATTGAACGAAAATCAGTCTCCACCCGGATATTTTGTTCTTTCAATTTCTCAACAAATTTTTTACAAGATTTTAAGTTTCTATCTGTAAAATCAATAACTTTTACCTGTATCGGTGCAAGCCATATTGGAAGTCTGCCCCCTGTATGCTCAAGCAAAACTCCAATAAATCTTTCTAAACTTCCATAAATAACTCTATGCAACATAATAGGCCTTTTTTTCTTATCATCCTTATCAGTATAGGTTAAATCAAATCTTTCTGGCATTGAAAAATCCAGCTGAATTGTTGCACATTGCCAAGTCCTTCCCAAAGAATCTTTAATATGAAAATCAATTTTTGGTCCATAAAATGCCCCATCCCCTTTATTAATTTTATATTTTATTTTATTCTTTTTCAAAACATTTTCTAAAGCTTTTTCCGCTTTATCCCAAATCCGCTCATCTCCAATTCTCAAATCAGGACGAGTAGAAAGTTCAACATGATATTTGAACCCAAATTTCTTATAAAATTTGTCAATTAAATTTATCACCCCAATAATTTCATCCTCTAATTGTTTTTCAGTACAAAAAATATGAGCATCATCTTGTGTAAATTGAATTACTCTAAAAAGTCCTCCCAAAACCCCTGAAAGTTCTTGCCGATGAACAGTTCCAAGCTCTCCTATCCTCAAAGGCAGGTCTTTATAAGATTTTGTTTTGGTTCGATAAATTAACATTACTCCGGGGCAATTCATTGGTTTAACTGCAAAATTCCTTTTCTCATATTCGGTTAAAAAAATATTGTCCTTATATTTTTGCCAATGCCCAGAGATTTTCCATAATTTCTCATCAAGAATTTCTGGTGTTTTTACTTCTAAATAACCCGCCTTTCTATGCTCTTCTCTCCAAAATTTTATAAGTTCATTATAAATAATCAAACCATTATTATGCCAAAAAACCATTCCTGGAGCCACTTCATTAAAACTAAACAAATCCATCTGTTGCCCAAGAATTCTATGGTCATTAGATTTTAATTTCCTAGTATCGAGTTTTGATTTTGAAATCCCTCTTAATAAATTCTTATAATCAATCTCCTCTTCTGCTTCTTTCTTATTCACATTTATTTCTCTACTTAACTCGCTTAAAGGATGCCCTTTCACCTTTAATTCAAATTCTTTATAATAACCAAAAGGTGCTTTTGTAACCTTAAAATTTTTCTTTAATTCTTTTTCAGCAGTTTCCAAAACATCAACAGCAACATCTGGTTTTGCTAAATTCGATGACAAATGAGCATAAGGATAAAGAACAATATTTTTTGCATTAACCTGTTTCGCAATATCTTTAATATTTCTAACAAGCTCTTGCACAGAATATTCAACATCATCACCTTTTTCAACAGCCGTCAAAACAACCAAAGGCTCTTCAACTTTCTTCCCCTTTTTTTCTTTTTCAGATAAACTACCAGTATTCTTCAACGCTTTTTTCAATGGTTTAAAACTGATATAATCACAATGTAAAGCTAATATTTTCATAAAACAAAAAACCAAAAGGATTTTATAAATTTATTTACTTCAACAAAAATTCATCAATCCTTTTTTTTGCTTGCTCTCTCTTTTTCTGATGCTCTCTTAAAAAAGAATTTATCTTATCAATTAAAATTTCTTTTAACTCGCTTGTTAATAATTTTCCAGATTTGTAATCGTCATAAATTTGTTGTAATTTCTCGTCGTCAGGCTCAAAAAACATTCTAAAGTATTGAAATGAAACATCTATATCTGGATTCCCTCCTTTTTTTCTATGTTCAGCAACTGTTGGCTGTCCCCCTGAAAAAGCATATTTTTTTATTTTTTTCTCAACTTCTTTTGGGGAATCAGTGGTAAGAATTGCAGAAGTTGTAAGACTACTACTCATCTTCCCTTCAATCCCCTGCAATGGGGGCAAGAACATACCATGAAGAATTGCTGGCTTATAAAATCCCAATTTAGGATAAACATCTCTCGCAACTCTAAAATGAGGATCTTGGTCCACGCCAAGAGGTATTAAGCACGGAATATTTTTCTTTTTCAAAACACTTGGCAATATTGCTGGAACTGCCTGCATTGAAGTATAAAAAATCTGTCCGATATTACTCTCATTTGTAAGCCCAAAAGATGCCTTAACAGTTGAAAAAGTGATTTTCTTAGCAATTTTAATTGCTTCTGGGTACATCACATCAATATTTTTTGTGTCAATTAAAAAATGGGTTTTTTTAGGACTTAATCCAATAGCAATCACATCTAGCATATTCTCATAAGTCCACTTTTGTATCTCATCATAAGATTTATTTTTAAACAAAAATTTCTCATCATCTGTAAACTGGAACCATAATTCAGTATTAAATTTATCTTGCAACCACTTTGTAAAAATCCATGTCTGTAAATGCCCCAAATGCAAGGGTCCTGATGGTCCGCATCCAGTGTAAAGAAAAAATTTATTTCCTCTTTCATATTCATCAAGCAACCAATTTAAATCTCTGTGGGCAAAAAAAACTCTTCTCCTTAACATAAAATGTAATTCTCCTGTATGCTTCCTTATCCTTTCAAGAATCTTATCATTTAATTTAGAAATCCCAAATTCCTTTATCAGTTTTTCATAATTAACTTCTCCAGAAACCTCCCATGGCGTAACTTTCACTCCTTTTTTCATAATTGAAAGAAGTTAAGGGATTTTATAAAGTTAGTGTTAGAATAAATTTCCCCAGATTAAATTTTTACCTTTCCACCTATCCTTTCCCCCGTCAAAATATTTATAAATAAGATTTAATTAAAGATAGTATTAATAAAAATGAGGAGAATAATTTTAGTATTATGTTTTGTAATTCTGTTAAGTTCATTAGTATCAGCAGAAGTGGATATAATCATAAATAAGCAACCAGATGCTGTTTATAATCTCGGAGACTCATTTTCAATTCCCCTAACCCTAAAAAGCCTGAGTGAAATCACAGGAAATTTAGAAATGTCTTTAATCTGTGGGGGCAAATCAACAACATTTTATAAAAACGGTGTTAAACTCTCTGCTGGCGAAGAGCAACGAATGAATCCTGTTCTTGTTCTAACAAAAGAAAATATTGGATTTACAAAAGGAACATGTAAAATAAAAACAACATTTGGAGAGCAATATGTCTTAACAAATGATTTCAAAATTTCAGATGTTTTAACAATCAATCTAAAATCAGGCGAAGGGGAATTTGAACCAGGAGATGAAATAATCGTAGAAGGAGAAGTAACAAAAGAAAATGGAGAATTAGTAAATGGATTTATAGATTTAGAAATCTTATCTGGGAATAAATCTCAAAATACCTATATAGAAACAGTAAATAATGGGTTCTTCTCAATAAAATTCACATTGCCAGCAGAAACAGCAGCAGGACCATATTTGATAAGCTTAAATGCATATGAAAAAGATTTAAGTGGGGAAGTAACAAATAAAGGTTTCTTTGATTATACTATTAAAGTAAAGCAAGTTCCAACAAGCTTAGAGGTTGTTCTTGAAAATCCAGAAATAGAACCAGGAACAAATCTAAAAGTAAAAGCAGTTTTACATGACCAAACAGGAGAAAATATCGAGGGAACAACAGCAGTAATAACAATAAAAGATTCAGCAGACAAAATTCTAAAACAAGAACAAAAAACTACAAATGAATTCTTAGAATTTCCAATAGCATATAATGAGCCACCTGCAAACTGGACTATCTTTGCTGTTTCAAATCAATTAACAGGCGAAGCAAAAGTCATAATTAAAGAAAAGAAAGAAGTAAAATATGAATTGATAAATAAAACATTAGTAATTTCAAATGTTGGAAATGTCCCTTATAACGATACAGTATTTATAAAAATCGGAGAAGAAATGCTAAACATCCCAACATTTTTGGGAATCGACGAGAGTAAAAAATATACATTAAGTGCACCAGACGGTGTATATGAGATAGAAGTCGTAAATGAAGAAGGAAGTGAAGTAATCGGAAAAACGATGTTAACTGGAAAAGCTATTGAGATAAAAGAAGCAAGAGAAATAATATCAAAAGTATTCAACCCCTTTGTCTGGATTTTTATTGTAGCAATTTGTGGATTTGTCGCATTTATATTTTTCAAAAAAGGGTATAAAAAAAGTTTTATTGGATATATCAAATCCAAAAAAAGTTCTTGGAAAAGTAAAAAAAAAGACAAAACCAATGAATTAAGGAAAGAATCATCTAATCCAAAAAGTACAGCAACTCTTTCTTTATCGATTAAAGGAGACAAACAGGACGCAAGTGTCGTTTGTCTAAAAATAAAAAACTTTGATGAAATCAAATCACAAAAAGGAACTGCACAAGAAAAAATAAATGAAATAATTGATTTGGCAGAAGATAAAAAAGCCAGAACTTATGAAAATGGAGAATATTTGTTCTTTATTTTAGCACCTGCAGTCACAAAAACTTTCAAAAATGAGAAAATAGCAATAATTCTTGCAAAAGAAATAAAAAACGAATTAATTAAATATAATAGACTAGCCCAACAAAAAATAGAGTTTGGAATTTCAATAAATTATGGGACAATAGTCGCAAAAAAAGAAGGAGAAATTTTAAAATTTATGAGCTTAAAAACTTTTATACCAAAATCAAAAAAAATTGCAACAGTTTCAGACCAAGAAATCTTATTAACAGATGATATAAGCGAAAGATTAAGAACTCTTGGAGGAATAAAAACAGAAAAAACAAATAAACACGGCACAACAGCATATGTTATAAAGCAAATAAGAGACCCTGATAAAGATTCAAAATTTATTGGAAATTTTATAAAAAGATTAGAAAAAGAAAACAAAAAAGATTAAATTTTTTCTAATTTAGAACAAAAATCCCTCAAGGTATCAATAGATTCTTTTGAAAATCCGTTTTTAGAATATTTTTCAAAAAGTTGCCCCATTTCTGAAATAAAATGTTTTCTATATTCTTTTAAAGCTCTAGATAAAAGGTTTTCAACTTGCGAAGTAGTTAAAATAGGAATAGAGTCATCATAATATCCAATAAGATCATCATCATAATAAGGGGATAAGAGATTATTAATAATATCCTTCTTAAATTTTCTGTGAGTCATCAGAAACCTCCTCCAGTTTTTTAGCCCTTTCTAATTTGAAGGGAAGATACCAAGAACAAGAAGAGTCATTGCCAGAACATTTTAAACAATCCCCATACTCCTTAAGAAAATTAAAAGAATCTTCATTATTCTCTTCGGCATAAATTCGATAAAAACAAATTTCTTCTTCCATATGATTTGAATCCATAATCAAACACCAGAGATTCTTAATCTCTATACCCCTTTTCAATATTTAAAAAATTAAATTCCCTTAATAAAGATTTTTATAGTTTAAAATATGATTTATTATTTCTTAATCAGAATATATGTCATAGGAACAATAACATAAAGCGAATGATATAACCCATTAGCAAGTAAATATAAGTCATTTGTATCTCCATTTAACCTTTCATCATTAAAAAAGAGATGGTAAATTCCATATCCTGGAATCCAATCAGCCCCATATTCAAAAATCTTTTCAAGCATTTTATTTTTCTCCATACAAATTAAGATAACTATTAACAACTGCCCTTTTTACTTCAGGATGTCTTTTCTCAAGTTCGTCGAGAAAACCTTTAATTTTGTTTGTCTCGTCTTTTTGTTTCTGCCATTTCAACCCCTTCAATTTTGCATAAAGTAAAACTTCTTCATCAAGAAACAAATAAAGAGGCTTTATTATTGTTTTTCCTTTAATTTTTTCAACAGGTTTTAATTTTTTCAAATCTGCTTCTTTTCTTTTAATTAAAATCTTAACGATTTCACTCGCTTCCAAATCAATTGTTGAAGGTATTGCAATTTTATTTGCCTTCTCTTTTGTCAATTCAATAATTCCTTTTTCCTCAAACATTTTCAAAACATATTTTAAAACAGCTATTCTAAAATCTAAAACTTCTTGTTTATCTTTTAAAATCATTTTATTCTCACAGGCAACAACATCCCCATGTTTAATCATTCCAAATTTTCTCACAATAAAAAAAACTTTTTTCTGAAAATATTTTATAAAACAATTCTTACATAATTTTCTTTTATTAGTAAATTCATACACGGGTTTTGTTTCACATAAACGGCACATTTTAATCTTTAATTTCAAACTCAGTAATTTTATGTTTTGAATATTTTTGAATTAATTTTTTAGCTTTTTCTATAAATTTTTTATCTTCGATAAGCGCGGTAGGTCCTGGTTGTTTAGGAATAATCTTAATACCTTTCATTTTTTCAAGAATTTCATTTTCTTTTTTATTTTTACCGAGAATAATCTTACTTTTTTCAAAATGCCTTCCTATATTAATCAATCTAACATCTTGTTCATCAACATTCTTTTTTTCTAGCAAAGATTTAATTCTCTCTTTTAATTCTTTCTCACAAAGCAAACAGCCCCCACCAGGATTAGGGTAAGAAATCTTAAATTTTTTGGCAAGAGCAATTTGTTTTTTTCTACTCCTACCTCTAATTCCAATATCACATAAGGGTCTCATTAATCGCTCATTTAATCCGGATTCTTTCTCAACAATTTTCATCGCTTTTGCATTTTGCGACATAGGCCTCTCATCCAAAACCTCCCCTGTAGCAATATATTTGATATTGTGCCTGTCAGCAAATTCTCTTGCTTTTTTCAGCATAAAAATTCTGCAATCAATACATGGATTCATACAGGCCCCCCTTCCATACTTTGGTTTTCTAATAATATCCAAATATTCTTTCAATAAATCCCCTTTTGTACAGTCAAATATTTTTAATTTAATCCCAACCAACTGCGAAAAATTAAATGAATAATTCTCATCACAGCATCCTGTTCCAAAAGGCAGTTTAAAATGCAGAGCTATAACTTCAAACCCTCTTTCTTGCATCAATTTAACAGCAAGCCGACTATCCAAACCTCCTGACAACATAACAATTGCTTTTTGTTTCATGAATATTTACAAATATCAAAGATATATAAAAATATGGTAATATAAAAATTTTCTAATATTATTTTGAGCTTGTTACAGGAACTCCCTAGAACTGCTTTGCTTCTAAAAGAAAAATTGAAAAATATTTGAATGCAGTCTCCCAAAAATTTGAATTAAATCATAAACAATTTCTTCAAAAATTTATTAGAAAATTTAAGAGGTTTTCTTTTTTTTATTAAATGTTTTTCTTTCAAAAATCTTTCTTGCTTTTTCAGGATTCCAAAACCTCAAACCAATACCAAGCCCAAAAATTAAAAGCCCGATTACAAATACCCATAAAAATATTTTGTGGGCTTGTTCAAAAAACAAAGAAAAAATTTGCGAGGAAAATTCATTAGGGCCAATAGAAGAAAAAGCGCTAAGTTTCATAAGAGGTAATGAAGATAAAACTAATAAAATCCCAAGAATAATCAAAACATTCCTTTTATCTTCAATTAAAAAAAACATTAAAAACAATAAAACAAACGAAACAACCATAATATAATAGAATTTGGATTTAATATAATTTTTAGTCATTTCAGAAATCAAAAAAAATGGGACAGAATTCTCCTTAAAACATTGAATAAAAGTACAATTATAATTTTTATAATAATTTTCTTGTATAAATTTATCTACCTGAGAATCCAAAACACTTTCAGGCGTCCCAGTTAAAATATCCTCGCAAGGAATTGTCAAATCATAATCTTCTTCTTTTATAATAACCTGTGTATTTCCCTCAGCGCAATATTTCTTCATAACATCAAAACTATCTTGCATTTTTGAAACATCAACCTCTCCATAAATTATCTCTTTTATAACAGGGTTAAGTTTTTCCTGAACATTTTCATATTCCAAAGACGAAGATAAAACCAAGAAGGCATTTCCAATTAAAAGTGATAAAAGCAATAAGATACAAACAATAAATAACAAACCACCTCTTATAAATCCCATAATAGACAAAGACAGATTAAATTTATAAACTTAACGAACTAATTAACAGAATGGTAAGTGTAGATAAAACAAAATGTATTGGTTGTGGATTGTGCACAAGCATATGTGAAGAGGTTTTTGAAATGGGTGATGACATGAAAGCGCAAGTCAAAGCACAGAAGAAAATACCTTGTGTTAAAGAAGCTGTTGAAAACTGCCCTGTTCAAGCAATAAGTGAATAAATTTAAAGAAAATAGCAACTAAAAATAATATGGGAAAAGAAATTAAAATAGGTATTGGAATATTTTTTATAGGTTTAGGGCTTTATTTAATAAACAAATTCCCTAATGATAATGTATCTGTTATTGGAGGAATATTTTGTATCTCAATAGGAATCGGAATAATAGCATCAAAATAATTCTCTAAAATGAATATTGAAAAAAATAGATTGGATTTAGCATATCAAAGACAATTATGTTTTTTAATTTTATATTAACAATAGGTATTGGCTCAATAATTCCACTTTTAATCGGCATAATATTTAATCCAGAAAATTAATTTAGATATTCTATAACATCATTAGTAATTGGGGGATTGATATATACAGCATATTTTAAAATAGATGAAAAATTAAAAGAAATATCCAATAAAATTAAGGAATTAAGCAATAAAAATATTTATTAACCCAGCTTTATTTTTTGAATTATGCCTGAAGAAAAAAGAGTTGATTTTGTGAAATGGTTCTCTGAATTAAATAAAGATTCTGGAAATGTTGCTGGAGGCAAAGGAGCAAATCTTGGAGAAATTTATAATTTAAAATTACCAGTCCCCCCTGGTTTTGTTATAACTGCTCAAGCATATGATTATTTTATTGAAAAAGCAGGAATAAAAGACGAAATAAAGAGAATTCTAAATGAGATAGATTATGAAAATACAAAACAATTAGAAGAGAAAACAAAAGAAATAAGAGAATTAATCATAAAATCAAACCTGCCAAAAGAAATGGAAGAAGAGATTATAGAATCTTATGAAAATTTAAATGTTGATAAATCAAAAATAAACGGAACTCCCCTCAATATCCTTAATGCATCTTCAGAACCAATTTTCGTCGCTGTAAGAAGCTCTGCAACAGCAGAAGATTTAGCAACAGCAAGTTTTGCAGGACAACAAGACACTTATCTTAATATAAAAGGAAATTCAGAGTTATTGGAAAGTGTAAAAAAATGTTTTGCATCTTTATTCACTGCAAGAGCGACGTATTATAGACATAAAAAGAAATTCAAACATGAAGAAGTAAGTTTAGCAGTAATTGTCCAAAAAATGATTGATGCTGACAAATCCGGAGTTATGTTCACAAAAGATCCTTCACACAAAAATGAAAACACTATTATCGAAGCAGTTTTTGGATTAGGAGAAGGGATTGTTTCTGGAAAAATAAGCCCAGATAAATACATTATTTCAAAGGAATTGAAAATATTAGACAAAAAAATTGCGATAAAAAAAATTGCGATAACCCGAGATTCTGCAGGAAAAAAAGAAATCATAAAATTAAAAGATGAAAAATCAAAATCACCTGTTTTAAAAGACTATGAAATAATAAAATTAACAGAATATGGATTAAAATTAGAATCGCATTATAAAAAACCGCAAGATATTGAATTCGCAATTGAAGGTGAAGAAATTTATATTCTCCAAACACGTCCAGTCACAACAATTGAAAAAAGATTTGAAACAGCAAAAGAAATTAAAGGAGAAGTAATACTTTCAGGAATTGCTGCATCTCCTGGAATAGCGTCTGGAAAGATAAAAATTATACACAAAATGGAAGACTTAGAAAAAATAAAGTCAGGAGATATTCTTGTCACGACTATGACAAACCCTGATATGGTCGTCACAATGCAGAAATCAGCAGCAATTGTAACAAATGAGGGAGGAATGACCGCACATGCAGCAATTGTATCTCGGGAGATGGGAATTCCCTGTGTTGTCGGAACACAAGAAGCAACAACAAAACTAAAAGAAGGAGAAATAATAACCGTCGATGGATTCAATGGAAAAATCTACAAGGGAAAAGTTGCAGAAACTGTTCAAAAAGAAGTATTACCTGTCGTCGAGACAAAAACAAAAATAAAAGTGATTGTTGATTTACCAACTTACGCAGAACGTGCATCAAAATCAAAAGTTAATTCAGTAGGCCTAACAAGAATTGAAGGAATAATCGCAGAATCAGGAAAACATCCAAATTACTTTTTAAAAAATAACCAGATACAAGATTACGAAGAAATAATCTTCAAAGGCGTTGAAGGAATTGCAAAATATTTTGAAGAAATATGGGTTAGAACATCAGACATAAGAAGCGATGAATATGTAAATTTAGAAGGAGCACCACAAGAAAAAGAAGCCAATCCAATGTTGGGTATGCATGGAATAAGATATGGATTAAAAAACCGTGAAATTTTAAAGGCAGAATTAAACGCATTAAAAAGAATTTCAGAGCAAGAAAAGAAAATAGGAATTTTAATGCCACAAATAATTTCTGTTGATGAAATAAAACAAGTAAAAAAAATTTTACAAGAAATAAATTTCACAAATGCAAAACTGGGTGTAATGATTGAAACACCTGCTTCGGTTCAAATAATAAAAGAATTATGCGAAGAAGGAATTGATTTCATCTCATTTGGAACAAACGATTTAACACAATATACTTTAGCAGTTGATAGAGGAAATGAAGAAGTCCAGTATATTTATAACGAAATGCATCCGGCAATTTTAAATCAATTAAAACATGTCATAAAAACATGCAAAGAATTTAAAGTTGAAACAAGTATTTGTGGTCAGGCTGGAAGTAGAAAAGAAATGGTAAAATTCTTAGTACAACAAGGAATCGATAGCATAAGTGTGAATGCAGATGCTGCACACGAAATTTCAAAATATGTCGCTGAACTCGAAAGCCAAACTAATGAAGAAAACAAGGAAGATGTTAAACAAGATACAGAAGAAAAACAAGAAGAAATTAAAAAGGAAATAGAACAAAGTGAAAATAAACCAGATAAAGAAGAAATAATTAATAACGAAAAAGAAAACAAAAAAGATGATGAATTGATTAAAGAAACAGTCTCTGGTGAAAGCGAGGCAATTAAAGAACCAGAACAACATCCTGAACAAATAGAAGAACCCCCACAAGAAGAAATTAAATATCAAAAAGAGAATGAAGTTTCAGAAAAAGAAGAAACATTAGATATTTTTTAATTAGGTAGGCGGAGTGCCCATAACACAACGATGTTTATACACTACACTTCCAATCGGATTTAAAGTACCTCCCCAAGGTCTACAAGATATAGGACTTTTCCAACGTTTAGACCACCAAGCAGGTTGATCATCCCAGCCATAATGATAATAATTTTCAAAATTACATCTAATGGCATCTTCAAAAGGGCAATAATCTGTTGTTGAGGTTTCTTCTCCTATAACCTCCCAATAAAATTGCTGGCAATTACCAGAACCATCACACCAACCATAACTTCCAAAACCGCAATTATAAAGGTTATCAACATCTTCTGTATCTTGTGCTAAATTTTGGCAGTTCCCAAAACCATCACAAACAGCACATGCTCCACAATCATCATCAGGATCTGTTCCAGCAACAATATTTGAACAACTTCCTACACTTCCAGCAATATTACATGCCTTGCAAACTCCATCACAAGAAGTATCACAACAAACCCCATCGACACAATACCCGCTCTCACATTCACTGCCTGAACTACAAACTTCTCCAAGAGTTTTCAAACAAACACCGCAATCAGTTTCACAAGTTGAACAGTTTTCATCTGCTCCACAAATTCC
>JAFCEJ010000004.1 GCA_017609175.1 Candidatus Pacearchaeota archaeon | reverse complement strand
TTTTATTGCCGTTCTACGGCTTATTTTTGAAAGTTTTTCTTTCATTTTAGAGGTTATCACCTCTAGACTAATAGTCCAAAATCGCATAGAATGGTTGATTTTTAAATTTTTTGGAATGGGGCTCATTATATTGCAGAAATGTTTAAACCATATAAGTTAATCAGTTAAATTTATTAATGTCTATTTTGTGATTTTTTTATGAATTTGGTAAGCAGAACTTTGAGTGGAGGAATTATGGCTCTTATTGGTGTTGTTTTAGTAGCAGTATCTCCTTTTGTAGGATTTGTTAGTTTAATCTATGGAATTCCCTTATTTATTATCGGGCTTTTTATTCTTTTTAATACTAAAGAAGATAAAATTGAACAAATTAAATTTAGAGGAGGTAAAAAATGAATGAGATAATTGTAACAACAGGAAACGAAGTTCCAGGTAAGAAAATTAAAGAAGTCTTGGGCGTTGTCAAAGGAAATACTGTGAGAGCAAGAAATATTGGGAGAGATATTGGTGCTGGTTTTAAGAATTTGATTGGTGGAGAAATTAGAACCTATACTGATATGATTGCTCAGTCAAGGGAAGAGGCTTATAATAGAATGGTGAATCAAGCGATTGAGAGAGGTGCTGATGCGATTATCGGGGTTCGGTTTATGACTTCGATGATAATGCAAGGGGCTTCTGAGATGTTGGCTTATGGAACTGCTGTTAAATTAGGAAAATAATTGAATAATAAAAATGGAAGAAGAAAATAATTCTTGTATTTTTCCAAAATGTCCTAAATGTGGAAAGGGTTATTTATTACCTTTTTCATATAAAGAAGATGTTTTTGAAAAATGGAAGTGTTCTGAATGTGGGCATACAATTATGAAGAGGTAAGGATAAAAAATCTTTTAAACTAATTTAGATTAGGTTGGTTAGGCCTCTATAGCTCAGTGGTAGAGCATCTGCCTTGTAAGCAGAGGGTCGGGGGTTCGAATCCCTCTGGAGGCTTTTTATTTTTCTTTGATTTCTTTTTCAATCTTCAAAACTCTTATCTCACATGCAGAAAGAGGGTAGATTTTTTTGAGTTTTAGACTGAGAGCTTTTTGTAATTTATTTTTTAAAATATCTTCAAAGATTTGGTTTGTTGGTTTATCTTTTGCATAATTTATCAGTTCTTCTTTACATTTTTCTCTAAGAGCTTTTCTGACTCTCCTAGAAACTTTTCGCCGTGTAATTAAAAAAGGTTTTATTCTAATTTGTGCATTTTTACAATTTGTTGAAAATGAGTCTTCAACATAATTTGTTCCTTTTCTGACAATCCTTTTCATGTAATAAGACATTAATCTTGTTTTTGTAGGTTCAGCTATTGCTTTTTCTCCATTTACTTTTATCTTAAGTTGGATTTCCATACCTTTTCCTCTAAGAATTCTCGTTAAATCATATTTGATATATCTTCCATCGATTTCTTCAATATCATAAGCCCTTACATGTGTTGTTTTATTTATTATAGGCATTTCGACATCAAAAAATTTCTTTTTTCTTCTTGTTTGAGCCATTTTATTCTTGTAAGATTTTACCTGTTCGTTTACCTTTTTTTTGGTATTTAGATTTTTTGCATACCTGACAGGTATACATTATGTTTGTTTTTTTAGTTGTTTTTGTTTTTCGTTTGAATTTTGAGACTGCTGGTTTACTATATCTTCCTTTATTTCCAATACCTCTGCTTAATCCTCTCTTTCTTGCTCTTGATTTTGAACCTCTTGTAAGAGTTCCTCTTTTTCCTCCTGTTGACACTAATTTTATCTTTTGTTCTGTTATTTTCTTACAATATGGGCAATATCTTTTGGTTGTTTTAGGAATTTTCATATTATATTTTCAAGCGAAATTTGCTTTTTAAAGTTAATGAATGGTCCTGCCAAGAATCGAACTTGGGCTACATCCACGTCAAGGATGCGTTCTACCATTAGACTACAGGACCTTGTAATTTTTTATTTTTAGAAATATTTAAATATATTCTTTTGCATGTTGTTTTATGTTTGGAGAGAAGTATGTTAAAACCGGGCCGAATTGGTTTTTTGTTCTAATCTATTTAATTTTTGCAATTTACTTTATTAATTATCCTTTTGCATTAGTTAAAATTCCTGAAAATATTTCTAATTTTAATGAATGGATAATTTTTGCAGGAGGAATCCTAATTTTATTCGGCGCAATTAATTATTTTAGGGTTAGCAGAAAACCATATTGATTTATAAGAATTTTTCTATAAATTTTTAATTAGTTTTTTCTTACTTACTAACTTACTTAGTAATTAAGTTATTAAGAAACATTTATATATTAAAATTTTCTTAAAATAAATATTAGGAAATATCTAAAAGAGGTTTGCAAATGAAAAAATACTTGCTTCTCATAGAGGACGAGAAACTTTGGGAGAAATTTAAGAATGTTATTAAGAAAGACATTAATACAGAGATTATTGAGCTAATAAGAAAAAAAATTAATTTAGAGGTGAAAAATGCAAAATAAAAAAATTAAGAATTTTTATCCCTTCAATTTTATTGAATGCAAAAAAGGACAATTAACAATTTTCATTATTATTGCCATTGTTTTGGTAGTTGGTGTTATGGGTTTTTTTGTTCTTAGGGAGAATTTATTCCAAACAAAACTTCCTGCAAATATGGAGCCTATTTATACTACTTTTGAATCTTGTTTAGAAGATGATGCTTTGACAGGGGCTGGTATTTTGGGGATTCAGGCAGGCTATATTTATCTTCCAGAATTTGAGCCAGGTTCAAGTTATATGCCATTTTCATCTCAATTAGATTTTTTGGGGACACCTGTTCCATATTGGTACTATGTCTCTGGAAATAATATCCAAAAAGAACAAGTTCCTTCTAAGAAAGAAATGGAAAAACAACTGGCACGATTTATTGAGGAAAAAATAAGAGACTGTAATTTTAAGAATTATTATGATGAGGGATTTGAAATTGTGATGGGCGAGCCAAAAGCGAGTGTGGATATTAATGATGAGAATATTAAAATTAAATTAAATATGGATTTGAGAATTAGTAAGGAAGAAGAGAGTGTTAATGTAGAAAATCATAATATTGAGATTAATTCTAAGTTAGGGAAACTTTATGATGCTGCGAGAAAAATTTATGATAAAGAACAAAAAGATTTGTTTTTGGAAGAGTATGCTATTGACACTTTAAGATTATATGCTCCTGTTGACGGTGTTGAAATAACCTGTTCTCCAAAAGTATGGGTGCTGAATGAGGTTTTTGACGAATTGCAGCAGGGAATTGAGGCAAATACTTTGGCACTTAAGACCAAGAATGGTGATTATTCTTTGACAAAAGAAGAGAATAAATATTTTGTGACAGATATTTCTGTTGATGCTGATGTTAGGTTTCTTAATTCAAGAAATTGGCCTTATAGTTTTGAAGTTGAATCTGATGACAATTTATTAATCGCAAAACCTATTGGTAATCAGCCCGGATTTGGAATTCTTGGTTTTTGTTATGTACCTTATCATTTTGTTTATAATTTGAATTATCCTGTTTTAATCCAAGTTTCTGACAACAATGAAATTTTCCAATTTCCTGTTGCAGTAGTTATTCAAGCAAACAATCCAAGAGAACCTTTAAAGGGTGCGACTGCGGTTGGAGCTGACTTGCCAGAATTGTGTAAATATAAAAACACTCCTATGACAATTAATATTTATGATACTAAAATGAATCCTGTTAATGCGGATATTTCATTCAAATGTTTTGGAACAAGGTGCAGTATTGGAAGAGCAGAAGATGGAACCTTAACTGCAAAATTCCCGCAATGTGAAAATGGATATATTTTTGCGAAAGCAGACGGCTATGAAGATGCAAAATATTTACAATCTACTGTAGATTCTGGAAATATTGATATCGTTATGAATAAGTTATATGAGCTGAATATTGAATTGAAATTAGATGGGGAAACTTATACTGGAGATGCTATAATAACCTTTACTTCTGATAAAGGTCCAAAGACTATTGTTTATCCTGAGCAGAGTAGCATTAAATTAAGTGAAGGGGAATATGAAATTAATGTTCATATCTATAAGACAGGACAATTAAAATTGAAAAAAACGACTAAGGAGCAATGTATTGAAGTTCCGAGGGGAGGTTTGGGTGGTTTAATTGGTTTGACAAGAGAAAAATGTTTTGATATTGAGATTCCTGAACAAATTATTTCACAAGTTTTGATTGGTGGAGGGAAGCAGAAAGATTATTTCCTTGAGTCGCAATTAGAAAATTCAAATATCATTGAAATAGATGCTCCAAGCCTTGCTACTCCAAAGACAATTGAACAATTACAGGAGAATTATATTTTATTTGATTCAAATAAATTGGATATAATTTTGAGATAATGGAAAATTTCAAATTTTAGGAGGTAAAAATGAAAAAGAAAACAAAACAAAAATTGGATTTAATCCTTTGGATATTGGGATTAATTGCAATGGCCCTTTTAGTTTATGGGATAATTAAAACAATTATCTAAGAATGGACGAAGAATTATTAACTTGGTACGGGAATGTCTTGAATTTTGTAATCTTGATTTATTTAGTCCTGAATACCTTTGAAACACCCTGTTTTAGTATCTCAGAATTATTAATCGCAGCTTTTGGATTAATGGTATCAATATTAATTCACCTTAGAAATTTAATTAAAAATTAAAATTTTAATAAAATAATGGAAAAGAAAGGAAAGGTAAAATTTGGAATGATTTTATTAATCGGAATTTTATTAGTTTTAGTTTTTGCTAATTTTATTTTAGCTTATAGTGTTTCAAGCTCACAATATACTCGTCCTGGAATGAGTTCTTTTAGATATTTGAAAGGACAAGGAATAGATATTTATCCTATGCTAGATAAAGAAAAGTGTGGCGCAGGGCAGGATTTTATCATTCAGGTTTCTCCTTTAGGATGTCAGCCGGCTGTGGTAAGAAGCGATTTATTAGAAGAACAAAATACTCCTGTTCTTTGTCCATTAATGGCGACAAAAGTAAATCCTTTGATTGATGTTGAAGCGATTAATTACATAACTTTTAAAGGAAAATATCCTGAAGGTGTTTTGGGAGTTGGTTTTCATCCTGCAAGAGCTGCGATTAAAAGTAGTTATAAGACAATGTTGAATTCTCCTGTTTTGGAAAATATTGGTTATGCTGTTATTGTTTTAAAAAAACAACCAAATGAAGCAAGTATGCCAGAATGGATTGAAGGTAATTTGACAGCGAATATAAGATATGATATTAAAAATGCATTTGGTGTTGGACAGGCGAGTTATTATCTTCCTCAAATGAGCGAAGATGATAAATGGAAAGAAAATTATCGGCAATATGGTTTTTGGAAAGGGAAAGGATATTTGCGGGCAGAAGCAATTGGAACTAATGATGCAAGAATTTCTATTTATAAGGATGTTGATTCAAGAGTTTCTACTGTGAATTTACAAGAAGGTGAAACGTCTGGGATGATTTATATGCCTGGGTATTATTGTTTGGCAGGAATGCAATTGAAATTAATTGGTTTGGAATCTCCTGACACAAGAGCAAAGTTGGTTGTTGAAGGAGATGTTATAGAAGTTAAAGACGGAGAAAGATTTTTAGATAATAAATGTAAGATTTTGGATTTAGATTCAAAGGGAATTAACCAAAGAGTAAAAATTTATTGTGATGTTGATGAAGGTAATAAGAAATTTGAATTGAGCATAAGGCCTAAAATAAGATTAAACATAGATGGTGTTGAAGGCGATTATGAGGTTGGACAAAAGATTGGTGTTTCTGATGACCCTAACAAGGATATCTTTGTTGGAGCAGCATATACAAAAGGGAATAGTGGTAAGGTTGAAGACTTAAAAGTTTATTTTATTAGGGCAGACACGCCTGCAGACAAATTAGATGAAAAAGAGATTAATTCTATTTATAGGTTAGCAGATTATTATGAGTTCTCTGGAAGAGGAGATTTTGCAGGGATAAGTATGGATATTTTAGAAGCTTATGTTGTTGGGGTTGGAACTAAAATTTATAAATGGTTAGTGAAAGGAGAGAATTTTAACTTTATTAAATATGGTTCTGAAAAAGAAATTTTTGGTAAGAGAATTTCTGTTGTTGGGTTTGCAGAGCCGTTTGATAAATCAATAAGTAATGAGTTTGAAAGTTATTTTGAAAAAGCAAAACTTAATTATGAAAAGCTTGATGAAGAATTTGGAGGCCAAAAGATTGAAGGTTCTGATGAAACTTATGCAGAAAAAGGTTTGTTTGAGTTAATGGAATTAGCAAAAGCGACAGGACAAAAAAAGACCTTGATTGAGCTATGTGCAGAATTTAAAGAGAAATTTCCTGATTCTGTTTATGATATTAGTTTTTGTGACGATGAATTAAAAAACTCAAATTCTGGAGTTGATAGTGTGAGCGTGGTTATTGATGGAAGATTAAAAACAATTTCTTTTGAAGGGATTGAAGAGCCAGATTTTGAAGAATATGGGGCGGTAGTAACAGTAAGCGGGGCTGAAGAAGGATATAATGATAATTATGCCCTTACAAAAAATAGAAGAATTTATCTTTCAGATGATGAATTTTTTGAATTAACAAAAGTTGATGAGGATTATATTGTGATTCATGCAGAAATTAATAAAAAAGGTGCTGGAAGATATCTTGTTGATAAGAAAGATTATAAAATTAATAAGAATGATGATGTAGTTCTTAGGGGTGATAGCAATTATCAGATTAGTTTGGATAAAATTAATCTGAAGAAATATGCAAGAGTGAAACTTATACCGAATATAAAATATGCTGAAACACAGGCGAACTTTAATTTTAAGATTGGAATTGAAAAGCGGGCAATTCAACTCTCTCCTGATAAAATTAAGTCAAAAATTGAAAATTTAGATGAGCAAATTGAGAAATGGAATAAAATTTCTGAGAATTTAGGAAAGACAGTTAAAGCGCTTAAAGGGGTTTGTTTTGCAACAGGAACAATTTTGACTGCGAAGAATTTTCTTTCAAATGCTGATGGAAAAGCAATTGCAAGGCAAAAGGTTATGCGGGGAAAGGGCGGATGGTATGATTCTTGTTTAGAAAGAGTTGATAGTGGAGAATATAACAACTTAGATGAATGTTTTTATGATAATGCTGACGAGATTGATAGAGATGTTGATAAGCTTAGCGAAACTATAAAAGAACAGAATGAAAAATTGAAAAAATTACGAGGAGAGACTGATGATGAATTTGTTGAAAATTATCTTTCTGAATTGAATTTAGATAGTATTGAGGGAGAGTTAGGGGATGTTGATATGGATAAAATTAAGGAAGCATTGACGTTGGATGGATGGGAGAATAGGAATTTTTATAAAGAAGATTTAAGAGATATTGAACTTTATTCAAAAATTCTAGAAGATGATTCTGCGAGCGAACAACTTAAAACAACTGCCCGTAAAGAATTAAAATCTATTCTATCAAGAATTCAAAGAGATTCTGAGAGATTTATTATGAAAAGTAATTGGGCTACAGAGTTAGGAGTTTCAGAAGATAAAATAAATTTTGTTATAGAGAAAGATTATGAACCTCAACCTTATAAAGGGCTTGTTTATGGGGATATAAAAGAGAGTATTAATTTAGGTGATATAGGGGATGATACGCCTGTTGCAATTCTTCCAACTTCTAGCGGAAAGAAATATATTGCTGTATTAAATGAAATAAGCGATAGTAAATATGCTATCCAAAGTGTTTATGACGAAAATGGACAGGAGGTAGAGGAAGATTTTAAATTTTATTTCCAAAAATACGATGAATCAACATATCATAATAAATATTTAGAGCCAAGGATTAGATATTATGAAACAAAACCATATAAGGGGTTGCCTGCGATTGTTCCGTTTGATGAAAAAAATGGTTGGTATGCTGCTGTAAGAGAGACAGTGCCTGGTGCTTATGATGAGTCTGGTAGGGTTGTAAGTTTTTGGATTGGTAATGTTGGGCCAAATGGAAAAGAAGAATTCCTTTCAGGTTCTGGCGATGATATCTATATGAGCTTTAACAAAGATACAAGAGAGCTTTATGGAACTTTCCCTGGGTTAGATGAAGGTGAGACAATGGCTTTAATTAAAAAAGCTATTACTGCGATTGAGCAAGCAGAAAGGGGGTATAAAAAAGGGGTTACAAAAGTTAGAATTTCTGGTATTGGTTCTGTTAAAGTTGGCAATCCTATGTCAAATGTTCCTGAGATGCAATGCCAAGATTTTATGTCTCCAAAGGATTGTTATGTTTTATTTAATGTTTGTGACCCTGTGATTTGCCCTTCAAGTAGGTGTAATCTTGGAGGAGCTTATTATGTTGAAAATGTTATTCAAACAGGAATTATTGGAGGTGTTATGTTGTGTGCTCCAAATGTTAGGGAAGGGATAGTAGTTCCTCTTTGTTTAAGTGCTATTAATGCAGGTGTTGAAAATTTGCTGTCTGTGTTTAATTCATATAGAGATTGTCTGGATGAGAGTTTAAAGTCCGGCAAAACTGTTGGGATTTGTGATGAGATTAATAGTATTTATTTGTGTGAGCTTTTATGGAGAGAAACAATTCCATTTGCAAAAGCAGGAATTCCAAATTTAATTAGATGGGTTTCTGGTGAAGGGGCAAGGGGTGGTGGAGAATATGCAAGTATTTCAGATGCTTGGGCAAATACAGAAAACTCTATAGACTTCCTTGTGAATTATTATGGAGAAAATTCTTATAAAGCATTTAAAGCACGTTCTACAGACAGTATTGAACAAAAAACATGTAAATTGTTTACTTCTATGAAGTATCCTTCTAGTGGAGATTTCTTGGATGCGGTGGCTGAACCAGATTCTCCTCCTCAATATACTGCATGGTTTGATGAAATTCCTTTTACAACTGCTACAAATCCACCTATTTCACATTATAAAGTATTTTATCATATTTATGCTGGAAGAGATATGGGTGCATATTATCGGGTTTATTTAAAGAGTCCTGTTGGAAGCTCATTGTATCAGGAGAATCCTACTCTAATGGTTGCAAATGGTTATCTTGGTGTTGGAGAATATGCAACAGAAACACTTGACTTTACAGGAGCTTCTGGTTACAAGGAATTGTGCGTAAGTATTAATGCGCAAGAAAAATGCGGATTTAAACAGGTTGGAACATCTTTTGCTCAGGAGTATATTAAAGACAAATATTTAGAAGACCAGTCAAAAAGAACAGATATTAAAACAGAGAAAGAGTGTATTTCTGGAAGTTCAAGCATATATTCTTTAATGAATCCTAATTTAGAAGAAGGGGTGAGTGATGTTTTGAATCCAGAGATTTATAACAGGGGGATTGTGAGAGTTTGTTCAACTGATAATCCTGGAAAAGCAACAGACCCGAAGATTGGAACTGCAGAAGCAAGGTGGAAACCAGTTGGTTATTGTGGCGATAAGAATGTTAAATGCTGGCTTGATACAAAAAGTGTTAAGGAAGTTATTGATATAAAAACAATTGAAGAAAATGCTTTGAAGAGCTCTGCAGAAGCTTATCTTGAAGCATTGGAAAAAGAGCAAGGTTATTTGGGTAGTGAAGGGGCAGACGATAAAATTGATGAGTTTAGGAAAATAATTGGTGACAGGGCTGAAGCTGATTTAAAACCAGACGAAGAAACAAAGACTAAATTAATTAATGCTATTAAGGAAATAGATTCTATTTTTAATAAAGTTCTAATGAGCAATCAAAGAGCGCCATTATTGATTTTAAAAGCAAGAGCATATAATAAATTGGCGAGGATAATTTCTGAGAAAATTAAAGCAGAAAAAACAAGACTGGCAGAAAAAGAAAAAGGAATTAAACCCGATGAAAAGGGGGAAATAGAAACGGGTGGAGAAGAGGAAAAAGTTGAAAAGATAATTGACCTTTCAGTTTTAGGATATCCTGTTTTGGAATATGAAGACAGGGATTCTTCTGCAAACATATTTCTCTTTTATGATGATATACAAGGATGGTTGTGGGGTATTCCAGAAGATATTCAAGAGATTGCTCCGGCCTTAGGAGTTGAACAATATAATCCAAAATATTCTGCAGAATTATTAAATAAAATCTCTTGGAAGAGTGTTAAATATTATAATAAAATTTATGATGAGATTAGCCTTAGCGAGAATCAGAAGTCCTTACTGAAAGATTTATCTGAATCAAATAGTTATGAAGAAGGATTGCGTTTATTAATTACAAAGACCTTTACTTATGATGATGTGAAATTATTTGCAGATAATGTAGAATTATCTAAGGATAAAATTTTTAGTGTTAGGGGAGGAGAATCATGGGATTTTAAGTTTGATATTTATTTTAAATATGATCTTGACGATAAATTGTGGATGTGGTCTACAGACATGTGGTCTAAAGACCTGTCTAAAAAGGAGTGGGAGCCTGTTTCAAAACAAGAGAGCAATAATCAGAAATTCTTTATTGCAAAACCTTCTTTTGCTGATGAGAGGGTGGGGGTTTTAATGAAGAGGTTAGATAGTTTGGAAGGAGAAGATTCATCATTTATTCAAGGAGCAAAATTAATATTTTCATTTGGAAAAATTTTGGGAAAACAAGGTGATATTTTATACAGGGAAAATATTCCCTATGATTTTAAAGAGAGGAATGTTAATGAAATTGAGAAAGTTATAGATTATGTAAAAGATAATGCTATTGAAAAGAGAAAATGTAACTGTGGGGATGATTGCGAAAATTATGCAAAGTTTTTAGTTGATAACTCAAAAGAATATGACATTCCTGACCCTCTTTTATTGCTTTCAATAATGATGCAGGAATCTAGTTGTGATTCATCTGCTTCTTCTGGTAGCTCTTATGGATTGATGCAAGTAAATCTTATACATTGTGGGAGCTATGGCTTATCTAATGATAAAGATAAGTGTAAGAAAATTCTTCTTTTATATCCGAAAAAAAATATAGAAGTGGGAGCAAGGATATTAAAAGATAGTTATGATTATTATCAAAAGGGTAGGTTGTTTAATGGCTGTAAGAAACGGGTAATGTATTATGGTTGGGAGGCGGCAGTGAGGGGATATAATGGGTGGGGATGTGATATTAATTATCCTTCGCAAGATGATTATGTTGATGAGGTTATGAGAAGATATTTAGAATTGAGTAAAATTGTTGAAGGAGAAAAAGGGTTCTCTAAAACAGAGTTAAATAATATTAAAAAAGCAACGAAATGCTCTGATTGTGGGAAAGGTTTTAGAAATATCTGCGATGAAAAGGAATGTTCGGCTATTGAAGAAGAAATTGGTAGGAATTGCACATCAAAAAACTGGTTTGCTTTTATTCCTGGTGTGAGTTGTGTTGAGGAAGATTAAATTTTATTCCAGAATTTAGGCAGGCTGATTAGACCCCAAACTTTTTATATAATCAATTAATTTTAATTTTGTCAGGAATTTGTCTTATGTGTCGTGTCCTATGCGCGGAGATGCCGGAGTGGTCAAACGGGCAAGATTTAGGCTCTTGTGGCTTAGTGCCTACCTAGGTTCGAATCCTAGTCTCCGCATTTTATTCTTTTATTAGAAATTTATTAGTTCGAGAATGGATTTTAGTATATTATTTGTCAAATAAAGAAAAATGATTGATTATTTCTTTTTCTTCTTAGTCTTTTCTTCGAGTTCTTTTATTTTTAATTTATCTTCAAGTTTTAGTTTATCTATTAATTCTTTGTATCTGTTTCTAATTGTTACTTCTGTGATTCCTGCAATATCTGCTACTTCTCGCTGTGTTTTTTTCTCATCATTCATTAATGCAGCAACATAAAGTGCAGCTGCCGCAATTCCAGCAGGACCTCTTCCAGAAGTTAATTCAGATGCTTCTGCTTGTTTTAAGACTTTAAGTGCATCGTTCTGTGTCTTTGGAGAGAGTTTTAAAACCGACGAGAATCTTGAGATATAATCTTTTGGAGAACTTTGTTTTACAGTAATTCCTAATTTTCTTATAATAAATCTGTATGTTCTTCCTATCTCCTTTCTTTCCACATCTGAAGCAGTTGCCATTTCATCTAAGGTTCTTGGAATATTGTAAGAACGACATGCAGCATATAGACACGCTGCGATTACAGATTCCATTGACCTTCCTCTTACAAGACCTCTTTGTAAAACATAATTGTAAATTCTTGATGCTTCATCTTTAACAACATTTGGAAGATTTAAGTAAGAAGCGACAACTCTTAATTCTGCCATAGCAAGTCTTAAATTTCTTTCAATAGATGTTGAAACTCTTTCCTGCCATTTTTTTAATCTCAAGAATTTTCGTGTTTGCCCTGGTTCTAATTTATAGATGTCTGAGATCTCTCCGACGTTTGTTGTTAAACCCTTATCAAATTTTTGCATTGAAATCGGAGCACCACCACGCCCTTTTTTCTCTGATTTATCAAATTTTCCGGATAAATCCTGTCCAGAATCAACCATTTTCTCTTCGATAACTAAGCCACAATCATTACAAATTACTTCACCTCTATGTTCATCGTATGTAAGATTTATACTTCCGCATTCTGGACATTTTCTTATGAAACCCATTTCCAAGAACCTCAATAGTAACTTTTATAAAGCTTTTGCCTATATAAAGCTTTTGTTTTTTGTGATTATGTTCTAGAAGTAAAATTTGAGAATTATTCAACTAAAATTCCATTAACAAAACCTTCTTGTGTTGGGCGATTTGTAATCTTTACTTTTCCTAAATCTGTTTTTACAATTGTTCCTTTTGTTATTATATCCTGTCTTGCTAAGAATCTGTTTGAAGGCGTTTCAATGACATCTTTTATTTCTACTCTTTTTGCTTTTTTGCTTTTATCAACAACATTTACAAATTTTGCCGATAATAAAACTACTTTTTCATTTCCTCCTCTTGCTCTTTGTTTTTTTCTTTTTTCTTCGCCTAATTTTATGACTCTTCTTTGCCCAGCTATTTCATAAGATTTCTTTTTTCTTCTTTTGACATATTTCCCACCTGAGATTTTTCTTCCTTTTTTCATAGAAATTTTATTTTTAGATACTTTAAATATGTTTCCCTGAGTTGGCTTTGTTTAAACTCTAATCAATTAAAATTGATTAACGAAATGTTTAAAAAACAATTTAGATAGAACCTAGTATGGTTAACGGAATTGAACGACCATTGGATTTGCTAAACAATTCAAAGAACCAAGAAGTGTTAGTGCATTTGAAAGGAGATAAGCAGTTTGTTGGCACTCTGCTTGCTTTTGATATCCACATTAACTTGGTATTGGATAACACCAAAGAGATGCAGGACAATGAAATAAAAAGAAATATTGGATTGACCTTTTTGAGAGGAGATACAATTATTTTTATTTCGCCTGCACAGACAGCTTTGAAAAAAGAGTAAGCGTTTTTGCCATTGGTTTCGCACGGCATGATTCTTGCCATGTTTTAGTTAGTCGGAGATTTAGATAATTTATTAAATGATTTCTTCTTTGTAATTTTATGACTATTAAGATAACCTTTTTAGGAACAGCAGATGCTATTCCGACGGCGAAAAGAAACCATCAGGCGATTTTACTTAGTTATGATTCTGAAAATATTTTAATTGATTGTGGTGAAGGGACTCAGAGACAATTTAGAAAGGCTGGTTTAAATCCAATGAAATTAACAAGAATTTTGATAACCCATTGGCATGGAGACCATATTTTGGGAATTCCAGGTTTATTGCAGACATTAGCATTCTCTGATTACAATAAAACACTTTATATTTATGGGCCAAAAGGAACAAAAAAATATATTAAAGAATTATTGAAGACCTTTATTTTTGCAAATGAGCTTAAAATTAAAATTGAAGAGGTTGATGGAAAATTTTTCGAGAATGATGATTTTTATTTGGAGTCAAGAAAAATGACTCATGGATGTCCATGTAATGCTTATGTTTTTGTTAAGAAAGGGAATTTTAAAATTGATAAAAATAAACTAAAAAAATCTGGATTGCCCCAAGGACCGATTTTACAAAAATTAAAACAAGGAAAAGATATTGTGTATAAGGGAAAAAAATATTTTGCAAAGGATTTGATATATCGAGTTAATGATTTGAAAATATCTTTTGTTTTAGATACTTCTTTAAATAAAGACATTGTTCCTTTTGTGAAAGATTCTGATTTGCTTGTTTGTGAGTCTGCTTTTGATTCTAAACTTGTGACAAAGGCAAGAAAACACAAACATTTAACTGCAAAGCAAGTGGGTGAGATTGCAAAAAAAGCAAAAGTGAAGAAATTAATTTTGACACATATTAGTCAGAGATATGATAAAAATCCCAAAAAAATTCTGGGTGAAGTTAGAAAAATTTTTAAGAAATCTTATTTGGTTAATGATTTGGATGTTATAGAAGTTTAATATTAATTATCGAGAAAATATTTATAAATCTGTTTTTATTATCTGAACTATGAAAAAGAGCGTGATGTTTGTAGTTTTGATTGGATTATTCTTGGTTGGTATGATTGGGGGGGTTTATAGTTATTGGACTTATGGGTCTTCTTGTGAGAATAATTTATATGGTGGATGTAATTGTTATGATGATAGTATAGGTTATTGTAATGATAATTGTGATTCTGCATGTAATTTTCCTTCTGATAAAGAAACAGATGTTTGCTGGAGAGATTGTGTTGAATATTGTATTAATTCTGTGTGTGGTCAGTATGTTTGGAAATCAGTAGGTTTTAAGGATAGTTCTAATGAAGTTTTCTTTGCTGAGAATGATGCGAATGTTGTTGAAAAATGTGTGGAAGCTGGGAGTGTTGCAAATAAAAGCATAGTAAGTGAAAGTTATGAATATACTTGTGGAAGAACTCTTAGAGAAAAAAAGAATACAAAAATTATTTGTGATGAAACTAATGATGGAAATATTGTAGGAATAGATACTTCAACACTTAATAATCCCCCCTCTTTTTGGTATTGGCAATGTAGAGATAAGAATAAAGATGAGGAGTATTATAAAGACCTATTTTCTGAAACAGAGAAGTGTTTTGAAAAGTGTAAAAATTTAAATTATAAATCTGGATTTTGTTCAAGTTCTGTTTTAACTGATAAATGTTCTGCTTCAAGGGAAGATTATTGGGTTGATTATTCATTAATACCCAATACAAATGATTGTGAGGCAGCAAATAAAGAATGTTATTGTTATAATTATGTTTATTGTCCTGGTGGTTGCGAGAATAATGTATGCAAACAAAAATCTTCTGATGAAGAAGATGAAATAACAAAAGAGAATATTAAAGATATGTTTTGGACGAATGATAAGAATGCTAAAATAATTAAGGCAATTGAAGGCCAAAATGTTAAGATTGCTATTGAGATTAATCCTAAATCAAATAAAAAAATTGAATATCAAATATGGGTTGATAAAAAATTTCTTCCAGATAAAAGAATAAAAGAAGGGAATTATACTTTACAGAGCAAACAAATAGAATATCCTGCAACTTGGGAAACAGAAACTAAAGGAAAATATTATTTTAAGATTATAGTTGATGGGAATGTAATTAATTCGCAAGATTATTCTGGAGGCGTATTGGAAGTTGTTAAGAAAGAAGAACCAAAACCAAAAGGATATACTTGTGAATCTAATGGCGGAAAATGTAAAACACAATGTGGTAAAGATGAGATTCAAAAAGATTCATATACTTGTCCTGGCACAAACATTTGTTGTATTCCTAAAGGCGGGGAAGAAGTTGGGGAGTGTAATCCTGAAATTGATGGAAAAGAATTTGAAAGTCTTGCCCATTTAGATGCCAAAATACTCTCTGAAGGGGGTTGCATCCCTCCAGAAACTCCCCGTATAGAATTAACAGGGTCTTTGGATGATAATAAATATACCTGGGAATGTGGAAAAACATTGTGTAGTGCGACAATAAAAGAAGGTTTTGAAGTAAAATATGATGTTTCTGGAAGTTGTGATATTAGTGATGTTATTACAATAACTTATGAAAATCAAGATGGTGAATCTATTACAAGAAGAGTTTATTGTCCGACTCCATTGCCTTTTTTCACATTTTGGAATATTGTTGCAGTAATAGTTGTTGTTGGAGCAGTTTATTTCTTTATACAGAAAAATAAAGGGAAGAAGAAAAGAAAATAATTACTTCACTAAAATCATCTTTTTACTTTCTTTTTTATCACCTGCTCTTAATTGGTATAAATAAGTTCCAGAAGAATAATTATCTGCATTCCATCTGACTGAATGTTTTCCTTGTTGCTGATAATCATTAACTAGTGTTTCTAATTTTTGTCCATGAATATTAAATACATCCAAGACAATTTTTTCTGGTTTATTGAGAGAATATTCAATTGTTGTTGAAGCATTAAAAGGATTTGGATAATTCTGGCTCAAAGAAAAAACAGATGGCTTGTTTTCTGCAACATAAACTGGTTTTGGTCTTTCTAAGAGAAGGTCTTCACTTGTATAAACTAATTCTGGTTTCCTTCCTGTAATGTTATATTTGATAATGAAATTTGATCTAAAATATCTTGAACTCGGAATAAATTTTCTTATGGATGTAATATAAATCTCTCCATCTTTCTCTTTTGGCATATTCCAATCCCCTAGATAAACTGGTTTATCATTTTGAGGTTCAATAAAATACCAATCTTCAAATTTTGTTGGGTCATCACCTATAAGAATAGTATTGACAGTATGGTAAAATTTAAGGGTGCTGTTTGAGATATATACAAAATAAACAGGTAAATTAAATCTTCCTAAATTTGTTGTATTAAATTTTTTAGGAATATCTGGTGAATCTGGAGTTGGTTTTTTATATCCAAAGAAATTAAGGTGCGTCTGAGTTGAATATTCTAAGCATACCCATTCATCATATCTATAGGGTAATTTGTCTGTCCTGTCAATTGCAAACATCTTATTTACCCAATCAATTCTTTCTTCTCTTGTCTGCAAGTTGTCCCAATCTCCTGGCAAATAAGGTATCTCTCCATTCAAATATTGTTCTAA